>JAUVJW010000081.1 GCA_030596465.1 Candidatus Fermentibacteraceae bacterium
GCCTCTGAGGCCAAAAGCCTTGGTCTTACCACGATTGTGTTTAATCACAATCTCAGTCCCGGTCAGGTGAACAGACTTGAGGAAATCACGAAATGCAAAGTTGTTGACAGAACAGAGCTTATTCTGGCGATCTTCGCGATTCAGGCGAGAACTCCGCAGGCAAAGCTTAGAATTGAGCTGGCTCAGCTCGGATACATGCTTCCCAGGCTTTCGGGTATGTGGCACCATCTTGATCGTCTTGGTGCTGGAATAGGAACCAGAGGTCCGGGAGAAACCCAGCTTGAGGTTGACAGACGCCGGGCAAGAACTCGTATGTTTTCAATTGAAAAAAAACTTGCTGCTATCGATGCCGGAGCAAAAGTAAGACACAGCAGGCGGGAAGGTATGTTTTCGGTTGCGTTGGCGGGGTATACAAATGCGGGGAAAAGTACTCTCTTGAACAGATTATGCGACGCAAGCGTGCGTTCGGAAGATAGATTATTTGCCACACTGGACACAACCTCAAGAAGGCTGGAACTGCCCGATGGCGGATCTGTTATTGTGAGTGATACCGTTGGGTTTATTGAAAAACTTCCCAAATCCCTCCTCGCGAGTTTCAAATCAACGCTTGATGTGGTGCGGGAGGCAGATCTGATTTTGCTGGTGGCTGATGCCGCAGACCCGGACAGATATGCAAAAGTGTCCACAGTTACAGAGACTCTTGAAAAAATAGAGGCAGGCTCGATTGACAGAATTACCGTTTGGAACAAGTGTGATCTTCCTGAAACATCCGGGTCTGGCGATTATGCAATATCCGCACTTACAGGAGAGGGTATTGACGGGCTTGTAGGTTTAGTGCAGAAGAAAAGGCGGGAAGCTCTTGCATGGTGCAGGGTAAAGGTCAATATTTGCAGTGGTGAGTTGGAATACTGGATCAGGAGCAACAGCATAGTCGACAGTTTTGTCAGGGACGATAACTCCGGTGCTGTTGAGATTGTTTGCGGATTGTATCTGGGGTTGAACCATCTGAGAAAGAAACTCGGTGGTCAATACGCAGATTGGAGTGTTGACCCGTTGTTTACTGACGGCGGGTTTCGGGGGGGAGAGTAAATGCCTGACGTGGAAAAAGCCATGGAGAGACTGTCTGGAAGGATGAGTACCCTTGATGGTCTTTTCCAGAGGGGAATAGTTACGGGAGATCATGTGCGCAAACAGATCAAATCCCTGCTTAGTTCCAGGGATGCCCGTACCGTTTATATTGAGTACATTGAGAGAGATAAAAAGGCCATCAAGATTCTTAATCGCATAGAAGATCCCTCCGGATGGCGTGAATTGTTTATAAAAAACCGGGATCAGAGGGAAGCTATTTTCTACAATACCCTTGAAAGTATTATGGTTTCAGATTGTAATCATCAGAACCGAATACTGCGTATGCTTCAGCTTGCGTGTCTTCCTTTTTATTCGGGTTTTCTCCCTCTCAATGATGGAAATAAAAAAGCCTCTTCTGAAGTTAAACCAAGCAGAGTCAGCGTTTTAGATTGATGCTTAAAGGGCCTAAGGGTCGAATCATTGCGCTGACCGGCGGTTTATTCATTATCATTTCAATGTGGTTTCTTGGACGATCCTTTCTTGATGGAGTTCATGAGGCGGGCGGTATAGGGAATCTTCTTCATTTTAATGTTCCACTTTTTCTGATCGCATCAATTCTAATGGCAGCACACTTGACTCTGTCAGGCTACACATGGACTCTGGTTACCGGAGCCGCCGGGGGGCATATCGGGTTCCGGAAGGGTTTTTCAATACACTTTCTTTCCCAGGTAGGCAAGTACATTCCAGGTAAGGTATGGGCCGCTATGGGGAAATACACTCTGAGCCGTAACAGCGGTCTTTCCACCGCTCAAACCGGACAGGGTCTTGTTCTGGAAACAGTGTTTATTGTACTTGGATGCCTGATTACCACTCTTCCGCTTATACCGTTAAGCGCAAGAGATGCCGGTATGAGTGTTGGTTCCGGTATGGCACTTGCTGCAGGGTTGACTATAGTTCTTCTGATATCGATTCATCCTGCGGTATTTCGAAGGATTACCGGGTTAATAGCGAAAATGATGAAATCAACTTATACCCATCAGGAGTGCAGTTTCTCTGAAATGTTTCGCATCCTGCCTGTTTATATAACCGTGTTTCTTGCTCTGGGCGGGGCCTACTGGCTTATGTGTCTTTCATTCGGGTTGAATATTCCTTTTTTCCCCGGTGTATTTATTTATCCCGCCGCCATGGGCATTGGCTATCTCGCCATATTTGCTCCGGGGGGACTTGGTGCCAGAGAACTCACGACAGTTTTGCTGGTGCATCTGATTGTGCCCGATTGCGAACCTGGACTTGCTGAGATGACTGCTATTGTGGCAAGGTTATGGATCACAATTGGCGAGGCGATTGCCTTTTGGATTTCTTTTCCCCTTTACGGAGTAACACCTTCTTCCCTGAAAAAAATGCTGTCAGCAGACAGGTTATCTAACGGAGATGCTGTTCAGAGAGATAAAGGGTAATAGATCTGTTCCGACCCTGTACTGTCTGCTCCCGACAGCAGTAACTTTTGACAGGGCATCGTAAACATTGCCGGAGAGAACGCAACCGTCATGGTAGCCCTGGATTTCTCCCCTTCTGAACTGATAAACCCGACCGCAGTCCAGCATATAACTACCGGATGCCGCATTGCCACCCCCTGCGGAGAGAATGCCGGTTACCAGGATACCCGACCCTGTTTCCGCCAGTGTATTTACTGACCCTTCAAGGGCAGGATCAACAGCCAGATTGGTGCATACAGGTTTTGAGTGCTTCCCAAGATTTCTGCCGCTGCTTCCGGTAGATTCTGTTCCGCATTCCGCAGCAGATCTCAGATCGTGCAGGAAGCCTGCGAAAACCCCGTCTTCGAACAAGGTCTTGTCTCGGGTTGGTATGCCTTCACTGTCAAACGGTGCCGTGGCGGCTCCACTGAGCAATCTTGGTAAATCCCTGATAGTGAGCAGGTTCCCAATAATCTGCTTTCCCTCCATTGCTGCCAGCGGAGAGGCTCCTTCAGCCAGAAGTTTTCCACTTACTCCGGCTTTTACCGCCTGAAGCAGCAGAGAGAACGCAGCGGGAGAGAATACAACATTCTTCCGGCCGGCCGCGCTGAGTGAATTCAGTCCGTCCGAGTGGATAGGCAGCATAAGCATATCAAGTACATCGTTCATTACAGGTAGAGAATCAGTGGTGTTCAAAGAGTAACCGGATTGAAGCAGGCCGGTGTCGGTGGGAAGAGTAACGGAAAATCTGGAAGAGGTTGTTGTTTTGGAATACGATCCGCTCAGTCCACAGGAATTCATGATAGCGAAAGAATTTTCGCCCCATTGCACCCGGGCTGTCAAGGAAGCTAACGGGTGGATTTTCCTGATTCTGTCTTGAAGAGTACTCAGGTAGTCGCTAACTGTGTCATGGGTGATTGTCTTGAGGTTACCGGTTAAAGCTGTTTCCAGTTCAGGAGAGTTTTCCGGGAAGCTGAAGAGGGTTGTCGGACCGTATCTGCAACTGCTGATAGTTTTATCTACAAGGCGGAAAGGATCAATCATGCCCCATTCACCTGAAACCCCGAGTTTCCCGTTTCTTGTCATTCTGAGTCCCCAGCCAATTCTTTCTCCTGAGCCTGAAATGCTGCTGGAAGGACCAAATTCAAGGCTTTTATATTGGCGTCTGACTCCTGTGACCTCGGCCTCGGTTGATACCTTCTCACAGGCAACCAGTATTTCTGAGCCAGTCATGAATACCTCATTCATCAGCTCACCTGCATTTCCGAAATAAGTATGTGTGGACCACCATAGGTCACGGCGATTGCGGTACTGCCCATTCGGGAACAGCCGGACAGGTTACCGAAGAGCTTCAGGTCATCTCCTGTATCCAGAATGGATCCCAGCACATCTGTAACTTTACCTGATATCACTACTGGTGCCACAGGTTTGCGCAGCACTCCATTTCTAACGGTCCAGGCTTCCTGTGCGGCAATGCTGAATCTGTCCATGTCTGTTGCGCCACCCATGAACCCCTTCAGGTAGAGACCATCGTCCAGATGCAGTTTCAGTTTTTCCAGAGTTGTTGTGCCAGGTTCCATGTATGTGCATGTCATCCTGGCTTCAGGGGTTTTACCGGGTTCTGATATTCTGGCGTTACCGGTTGGGCTGGCTTTGCTTCCTGCGGCTGTCTCCATTGTGTGCAACCAGCTGACTATTCTGCCGGAGGAGACAAGTTGCGTTTTTTCTCCGGGAGTTCCTTCGTCATCCCATTGCATACTTCCCGGTTGATTCATATGAAGGGAATTATCAACGATACTGACGCATTCCGATCCGACTCTTGAGCCTGGTCGCAGCAGGTGCGCAACTGCGGGATTATTTTCCAGGAAGTCCGCCTCAACAAGGTGTCCGAATGCCTCGTGAATCAAAATACCCGTGAGTTCAGGGTCAAGTATTACTCTGATTCTACCAGGGGCTATACTGGTTGTTGTTTTTCGCAGAAGGAGGTTTCTGCTCATTTTCACAATCTGCTTTTCCCTGCCTTTGAATCGGTCAAATGAACCCCGCAGAGCGAGTTCTTCACTGGCGATCAGACCGCCGGGAAGTACCAGCTGGGTTTTCATTGATCCCAGGTTTTCTATCTCTCTTACGCTCGTTCCGCTGGAGTTAACAATTACCCGATCCCGGACAATCTCATCGTAAGTAACCCTTGCCGAGCCGGAGGAAAGAGATGCCCCCAGCAGGTCACAGTAGTGTCTGCAAAGAAAGGTTTTTTCTCGCAAAGGTACATCAATAAGGGGAACACCGCTTTCTTCGTCACTGAAAGTATCCCGGCAGGCAGGGGGCAGGACAGGAAATGGTACAGGGCGGGATTTGCTCTGTATGGCCAGAGCCGCTGCTTTGTCGAGAGCGTCGTGTATCTGGTCAGGGGAGCTGAATTCACATATTCCCCATCTGCCGGAGATGAAAACTCTGGTTGTGCCGGTGAAACGCTCTACAGGACCGGTGTTCATGTGGGTCAGCCCAGCCTGTATCACTGTGGTTCGTGAAGTATGCACGAGTCTGATTTCCGCGAAATCAGCTTCAGAGCTGGCAACGGCCTTTTCCGCCAGATCCCTGTATTTCTGCAAGTGGTTTCCTTTCAGTTATTCGGGTGGTTACCGGAGGAAAAACCCTCCAGACACTCGCGGGCAGAATCAGCCCATATGCCATTTGGTTCAATGTAAAGATATCTGTTGATGCTGTCTGTCGCTCTGAGATCATCATTCTGTTCCATGTAAATAAGAGCCAGAAAGTGGTGAGCCTCAGCCATTCCTGCTGCTGCAGCCGGTAACAGTATTTCCCTTGCCGCGGAAAGATCTCCGTACTGAAACAACAGAGAGCCCATTTGTACACGGGCTTCATCTGCCAGATCGGCATCCTCAATGATTATACGGGTGTACCATGAAACGGCTTTCTCAACATTGCCAAGTCTGCTCTCAGCTTTAGCCATTACCAGCCAGCATTGTCCATTTAGAGGTGCCAGTGCCAGAGCATTTTCGGCATACTCCAGAGCGTCTGAAGATCGTCCTCGAACAGCAAGAAGCATCTCAGATATTTCCAGTGGTGCTCTGTAGTCGTCAGGCTTTAGATTCATGTAAATAGAGTATTCTTCCTCAGCGGTTGCCCATGAACAGTTGATAACAGCAACTCGAGCCAGACCCAGGTGTGCTTCGCAGGCATCTTCACTGATTTCCAGAGCAGTTACGAACTCTCCCAGAGCCTTGTCCGACAACCCCTGATCAATATACGCCATGCCTGTTTCTATATGAAGATCCGCTGTAAGAGTTTCAACATCAATCCCCGGTAACAGCAATGCTATTACAATTATACAACCTGTCATTACAATTTCCTCCATTCAACTCGAATTCTACTAGGCGAAAAACCCCGTGACAAGGGAAGAACAACCGGATTTGCTGTTCCTCTTATATTTCGCACACAGTACCGGAAAAAGAAGAAATAGAAGAATAGAGGAATAGAATGAGCGACAGATTTGATCTTGTGATTCTTGGTGGAGGCCCCGCGGGATATGTACCGGCAATCAGAGCGGCTCAGCTGGGGCGTAGAGTTGCGGTAGTTGAGAAAGACGCAATGGGAGGAACATGTCTTAACAGGGGGTGTATTCCTACAAAGACGCTTGTGGCGTCGGCTTCCCTTTACAGACATGCCGCAATGGCTAAAAAGTTCGGGCTTCAGGGCTCGCTGGATTTTGACTATGCCTCAATAGCAAAGCGTAAAGATATGGTTGTAACAAGGCTTCGCAAGGGCGTGGAAGCTCACTTCAAGCATATGGGAATAGAAGTTGTCAGAGGGCATGGGAATCTCAAGAGTGCCGATCTTATTGATGTGGAAGGCAGAGCGCTTCATGCACAGAATATTCTCCTGTCACCGGGTTCTGTCCCCATGGTGCCCGGGTTTATGAACCAGGAGGGTGTTCTTACCAGCAGGGAAATTCTTGCGATGGATGTCCTGCCGGAAAGCCTTATCATCATTGGCGGTGGAGTCATTGGTTGTGAGTTTGCTTCCATCATGGCTTCTTTTGGTGTAAAAGTAACCATTGTTGAAATGCTTCCCGGGATTCTACCGGGAGTTGACGCAGATGTGGCGGCAGTGGTAATGAAAGCTCTCAAAAAAGCAAAAGTTAAGATCCACACAGGACAACCCGCGGAAAATATAAGCATTACACAAAATGAGGCTTCTGTTACCCTGGGAGACGGGGCAGTACTCACATCAAGCAAGCTTCTTGTGGCGATTGGCAGAAAATCCAGAACAGATGACTCCGGCTTTGAAGCAGCAGGCATAAAAATGGATGACAGTGGCAACATTATTACAGATGACAACAACCGGACAAACCTCAGGAATGTTTTCGCGGCGGGAGATGCCACAGGTAAATGGCAGCTTGCCCATGCGGGCAGTGCTCAGGGAATCGCCGCAGTTCATAATATGTTTGAAGCAGCACCAAGGAAAATCAACGCTGATGCCATGAGTGGTTGCATTTTCACATTCCCCGAGGTTGCGATCGTGGGACCGGGTGAAGACGAATGGAGGGAGAGAGGAGCCATGGTAAAAATCTCCACCTCCAGATACATCGCCAACGGGAAAGCCATGGGAATGAATGAAACAGAAGGGTTCGTAAAGCTTATCTGCAAAGAGCAGGATGATACCATCATAGGAGTACAGGTTGTTGGAGCAGACGCTTCAAGTCTTATCGGCTGGGCTGTGATGGCGGTGAATGCCGGGATAAAGGCATCCGACGCGGCAAAATACATACATCCACACCCTACACTTTCAGAGTTGTTCATGGAGGCCAGTGAGGGAATGGGATACGGCGCCATACATGGATAGAACAACAAAAGCGATAGAGGAATTGCTCAATACAGTAAATACTCTCCGCAGCCCCGGCGGATGTAACTGGGACCGCAGCCAGACACTGCAAACCCTGCGACCCTATATGCTGGAAGAAGCATACGAGGTTGCTGACGCAGTTGACAGCAACAATATGGAAGAACTGAAGAAGGAACTGGGTGACCTTTTACTGCACATCATAATGTCTGCTGATATCTGCGGGGAACAGGAAATCTTCGACCTGGCGGATGTAGCGGAACAAGTAACCGAAAAACTCAAGAGAAGACATCCACATGTTTTTGACAAAACTTCCGAACTCAC
>JAUVJW010000083.1 GCA_030596465.1 Candidatus Fermentibacteraceae bacterium
GCTGTAAACAAATACCATCCGAGGGGGACAGGAACTTGGTAAAATTTCCCGCTGAACTGCAAAAACTTGACGATCTTGAGACTCTGTTCAAGCGTGCCGCTGCCCGTTCTGCCCTGGGCAGATCCGGCGTAAGAGTTCCTCAATTGCCAAGGCTTCACCAGACGATAACAGATATTTCCAGAACCCCGTCAGGAGAAAGGGTCAATGGTATTTTCCGGCAGGTCAACCTGTGGACGGATGAATCGGTGTCCAGTACAATTCTGCCCACGGCAGGCGCCTCAGCTCTTCTTGCCGCATGTGCTGGAGAGGCATCCTCACTTCTGGAGCTTGGATACCGCAGGGAAGATGGTATTGACTTTATCACAGCCTTCCCGAATCCTGCGAGTAATCCAGTTCGAACCAGTTCTCAGATCAGAGCAGCTATTCATCACCTCGGCGGTGATATGATCAGGTTTATTGAAATGCTTGACAGGCCGGAGCCCTCGGCACCGGAACTGAAGCTGGTGTTTTCGGTATGGCCTACTGGAGGAAGATTACCTGATGCCTGGCGTCCAGGGGTAGAAACTGAATGCATACACCTCTCGGTTGACGATTCATCGGTGCCCCTGGTGATTTCCTTCAGTAAAAAGCTTTTCGGTTACGGTCTTCTCTGTCTGTGGGATCTTGCCATGGGTATTTCCGACAAAGATCGTCGTATTGAACTAACCTCACCATCCTTTTCTCTTTTTGCGGAACAGTTTTAAACGATTTATCCATATTCTGTTATCTTACCGCTTTGGGGTTATTTTTTTTAAAGAATTGAAAGGCGGTTGCTTTGACAGGTATATTTATTTCCCTTGTTGCTCTACTTGCAGTAACGCTTCCGGATGCTTTAACGGTTCCCGGTGTTAATGCCGGAGAAACTGTAGAGGGCGCGGAATCCGGAGGTTATCAATGGATTCGTATTCTGGAAAGTGACTACACAGTAATTGAGGTAGTTTCCTCGCCTGCTGTTCCCATGACAGCATATGATAACTCCGGCGAGCCGCTGGCTTTTTCTACAAACGGTGAGCCGCTGGCACTGTCTGCCTACAGTGACTACTGGTTCTGGATCAAGGCTGTCAGCAGTGATCCAGTTGAATTTACTGTGGGATACCGTGATTCAGAGCCTGTGGGCAGCAATGGCGTTTCATCTTCACTCTCTTCCTCTGAAATGGCGGATATATGGACTTTTACAGCTCATGAAGAAGGCAAATGGAATTTCCTTATCAGGGGAACTGATGATATTGCCGATCTTGATCTTGAGCTGTACGGAGCGGATAACAGTTTGTGGGCCGGGAGCTACAGTGTTAATTCAACAGAAAAGCTTTCGATTGGCCTTCTGGAGGGCGAGAGTCTGCAGATTGTAGTTTCAAGGTATAACAAAGGCGGCAGCGGAGATTACATTCTTGAAATTATGAGATCAGGTGAAATGGATGTGCTTTCCGGATCCATTACAGCAGATGCCATAAAAGGTGATGTGCAGCGCTACAGGCTTCCCGCACTTCAAAGTGAGGCACTTCTGGAGCTGACTTACGAAAACGAGGGTGATCTTGACCTGACCGTACGAAACGCATCCGGTGAACCCCTGTATTCATCAAACACCTATCTGTATTCAGAAGGGCTTCTGGTTCCTGCCGGTGATTCTCCACTTGTTGCGGAAATTCATCCATACGATATTGGAGAGGATCTGGAGGCATTTCCATACAGGCTCAGTCTTACTCAGCCTGTCGCGGATATTTGCCAGTTCCGTCCTGTGGATGTGGAAACCGGATTCGGGCAATCCGTTCTATTGAGATTTGTTGTTCCATCTTCCGGCTTTTATACTATTTCAGGAGTGTTTGACAAACTGAGAGACGGGGATGTCAGGCTGTTCAACGACTACGGCGAGTCTTCCGCGTTTATGATGACTGACCGGGGAGATGAAAGATTCTGTATCTGGGCCCAGCGGGGGGATACTCTGTGGATATCCCCCGGGTTTCTGGATTCCAGCCGGGGTGGTATGTGCGAAATCTCTGTTGAACCAACCGATGCTGATCCAGTGGTTGGTCTTGTACACGGGCGGATAGATGAAACTACCTCGGCCCAGAGGTTTTATACCGTTCACGGAGAGGCTGGCAGTACCCTGATTATTGAACTTCGCGGAGACCAGAGAGACTTCGATCTGGATATGCTTGTCAGTGGGCCGGGGTATATTCTCCAGGCCGAGGGTGGGGTCAGTAACACCGACAACGCGGCAGACGAATCAGTAACCATGTACTGTGAGGAAGATGTAGTTTACGGTGTTACTGTGTATGCTTACTCAAGAGGAGGGCAGGGTACTTACACCATTGAAGCAGAGAGAATTCCTTCCGAAAGACTTCCGGCGGGCGACCCGGACGCGGCAGATACCTGGGCGGTAGTTGCTGGAATAAGTGGCTATGAGTCCAGAGCTGACATACTTTCCAGAGCCAGTATGGATGCCATAGATTTCTATCGCTTTCTCCGTGACGACCAGAATGTTGATTCGGATCGTATGGTTCTTCTGGTAGACGCCGAGGCAAGAGCTGACGCATTCAGGAATGCGGTTGCTGATATTTCCCGCAGAGCTGATTCTGACGATCGTTTGATTTTATTCTACAGCGGTCACGGGTCTCAGGAGTCTCCCGGCTCCGGTGGAAACGAGGAAGCTGACGGAGTGAACGAGGTTCTCTGTTTTTATGATGAAGACATTTCCGATGATGAGATGCATCAGTTGCTGGAAGGATTCTCCGGCTCTGTTTATCTCTTTGCGGATGCGTGTAATTCAGGTGGGTTTGTAAATGATTTTTCATCGGCGGATAACATTCTTATTCTTACAGCGGCAAGAGAAGATAAATCCGTCAGCGAGAGAGTTCTCACGCCCATACTTCTTGAAGGATCCAGAGGTGCCGCTGACAGTGATGGTGACGGAACCATTACAGCCGGGGAGCTTGTTGACTATGTGGATGGAATGATGGCTAGAATATGTCCGGTATGTGACGCGGTGATAAATGAAGGAATGGCTGAGTGTCCCGAATGTGGAACGGTTCTCAAAGGAGAGTATCGAATTCCAAGACCGGAACAGGGACTTTTTCTCAATTCGGACGAAATAGTCTGGGAGTAAAAGAAGGTATAAATTGTCAGAAATTGTATCAAAAGATCTGCATCCCCTGGAGAAAACACTGCTGAACTGGTTGTCTGAACACGGTTCCGGCAGCGATATGGAAGCCTTGAAGGGTACCGGGATGGACGAAGGCTCTTACAGAAGAGCGTTTCAGTGGCTTCTATCAAGAGAAATGGCTTCTGTTATTTCAAGCGAAAAGACTGTTACCGTTGAGTTTGGACCGGTGGGTGCTGTTTATATTGAAAAGGGTACAACGCCGGAACTTGCACTGCTTGAAGCAGTGGGGAACGGAATATCTTCACTGCCGGAAATTCAGAAGAATGAGCTCTTTGAAAAGGCACAGTGGGGAAGTGCCATGGGCGCCCTTCTCAAAGCACGAATACTGAAGAAAAGTTCCGAAGGTCTGCTCTTGAATGACCCATCGGGAGGAGTGTTCTCTGCATTATGGAGCAGTGTTTATTCCCCTGTTTCTCAAGGCGAAACCATTTATTTATCCGAACTGGACGAGAAGGTGGCTGCGGAAGTATTAAACAGGGCGCCTAAAAGAGGGAAATCCAGGGCAGAATTCGTTATTAACGAGACCACAAGCAGTGTTATTGGAATTACTCCCCTGGGAAGGGAAGCTCTTGAGGGAGCAAAAGGCAAAACCACAATAGGTATTCTCACCCGGGAGATACTGGCATCCGGCGAATGGAAGAACGGTTCTTTCAGGAGGTATCAGGTGGATATTCCTCCTTCAAGAATCCATATTGGAAGATTTCATCCCTATGCGATGTTTCTGGACTCTGTAAGAGACAAACTTCAGGCTATGGGCTTTCAGGAGATGAAAGGTTCCCTGGCAGAGAGCGAATTCTGGAACAATGATGCGTTGTTCATGCCGCAGTTTCACCCTGCCCGGGATATTCATGATGCTTACTATCTGGAAGATGGTGTTGAAGTGGCACCTCCCTCCCGCAAACTGGGAGATAAGGTCAGGGAAACACACGAGAACGGCGGAAACACCGGAGGCAGAGGCTGGGAATACACATTCGAATGGGATCGCTCTTTAAAAGCGATAATGCGTTCTCAGGGAACAGCTCTTTCAGCGCGAAC
Organism: Candidatus Fermentibacteraceae bacterium; assembly: GCA_030596465.1. Lineage (GTDB taxonomy): Bacteria > Fermentibacterota > Fermentibacteria > Fermentibacterales > JCC-6 > Sabulitectum. The sequence goes on from JAUVJW010000083.1 coordinate 4,235, forward strand.
TCTTGGCTCGAACCCGGATATTCCCGGGAAGTACTTTGGAATAGCCAAATGTTTCCGGTACGATCAGGTTGATGCCACTCATCTTCCGGATTTCTTTCAGGTTGAAGGAATTGTGCTTGGTGAAGAGATCAACATGAGACATCTTCTGGGATTGCTTAAGCTTTTTGCGACTGAAATTGCCGGAGCAACCGAGTACAAGTTTGTTCCAGCTTATTTCCCGTTCACAGAGCCATCCGTGGAACTTCATGTTAAACATCCTGTTCTGGGCTGGTTTGAGATGGGCGGGGCGGGGCTCTTCCGCCGTGAGGTCTGTGAACCCATGGGAATTGATGTACCGGTAATTGCCTGGGGGCTTGGACTGGACAGAATGGCTCTGCTTGCTCTTGGTCTTTCAGACATAAGGGATCTGCTGAATCCTGATCTGGCCAGGCTGAGAGAGATGAAATCAACACCGGAAAAGTTGCTGGGAGGAGCTGACAATGCCTAAAATAGAAATACCTCTCAAGGATTTCCTTCCTCTGGCAGAAATGGACAACACAGAGAATCTGGAGAAGCTTCTCGAATCTCTCAAGGCTGAGCTGGATGGTTTGAACGAGGAAACTGTAAAAATTGAACTTAATGATACCAACAGGCCGGATCTGTGGACCGCTGAAGGTGTGGCAAGAGGTCTGCGATGCTGGAAGAACGGAGCGGAGTCTCATCTTGATTCCATGGCCGATCCCGCGGTACATATTGATGTTCACAGCGGCCTGAAAGAAATGCGGCCATTCATCGCCGCATTCACCGCGGATGGATGGACGGTGGATGAAGACGGGCTGGCATCACTGATAACCGCTCAGGAAAAAATAGCTTCCAGTTTTGGAAAAGAGAGAAAAACCGCCGCAATCGGTTTCTATCCCCTTGACGGGATCAGCTTTCCCGTCAGTTATGGTACCTCATCTCCGGAAACACGTTTCCGGCCTCTGGGCGAGGAAACCGAAATGACTCTGTCAGAAGTTCTTGAAAAAACAGAAGCTGGTTTGAAGTACGCGGGACTCCTGAGCGATTTTAAAGAGTATCCTGTTCTACGAGACAGTTCCGGGGCAGTATTGTCATTTCCCCCCGTTCTCAACAGCCATGCCACCGGGCGGGTAGTTTCAGGAGACAGCCGTCTTTTCTGCGAGGTAACTGGAACTGACTGGCACACGGTAAATCTTACCGCTACAATTCTTGCCTGTAATCTTGAGGACAGAGGTGCTGTTATCTGTCCGGTTGAGATAAGGTATCCAGACGGGGAAGTGACCGTAACTCCGGTGCTTTACAGGGATACTCTTACTGCGGGTTTCAAAGAGATTACCGGAGTAATTGGAACTGACGCGGACGAACTGGATATTGAGGCGCTGTTGTCAAAGATGGATTACCGCGAAATTGAGGTTGGAGAGGATTCCGTTACTGCAGTTATGCCTCCATACAGACGGGATGGAATACACCCCAGAGATTTGATGGAAGACATCGTCATAGCAATGGGGCTTAACAATATGGAGCCCATTCTTCCATCGGAGTATACAGTTGGTTCCGCGTCTTCCGTTGAGATTCTGGCTTGTTCAGTGAAATCTCTGCTTGTTGGCGCAGGTTGCGAAGAGATTATGAGGCCGATACTTACAAGTTTCGATAAGATATCAATTCGAACAAGAACACCGGAGCCACCGATCAGAATAAGCAATCCGATGACAGCTGAATACGGAGTGGTATCCAACACGCTTCTTCCCGCTCTTCTCGAGGTGGAGTCTTCCAGCGGTCATGCCGCTTTTCCTCACCGTCTGTTTACTGTTGGAGAGGTTCTCTGCCGAATCGATAGCAGTCTATGCCATACACAGATGAATCTCGCGGTCAGTACAGGCGATGGAGATTTCGGCGCCGTACATTCCATCCTCGGTATCATCTGCCATTTAAGAGGACTTGATCTTTCTTTAAAACCACTGGATGATTCCAGATTTATTCCAGGCAGAAGCGCGGCCATACTGATAAACGGCGAAGAGGTCGGTATTCTCGGGGAGTTTCATCCCGGAGTGCTTGAGTCCTGGGGAATCGCAGTGCCTGTTGCCGGATTTGAGCTTCCTCTGGAAAGTTTGAGGGTTTGACCTGTTTTCTCTGAAAGCTCCCTATGGCCCGGCAGGAGATCAACCAGGGGCCATAGACGGGCTTGTGGACGGGCTGAAAAATGGAATAGAGTGGCAGACTCTTCTTGGAGTTACCGGTTCCGGCAAAACCTTTACAATGGCAAATGTCATTGAGAAGATGAACTTGTCTTCTCTGGTGATTTGTCATAACAAAACTCTTGCTGCCCAGCTTTTCGGTGAGCTTTCGGGGTTTTTCCCGGAAAATGCGGTTGAATACTTTGTGAGCTATTACGATTATTACCAGCCGGAAGCATACATACCGGCCAGAGACATGTTTATAGAAAAGGATGCCAGCTTGAATGAGGAGCTGGACAGGCTTCGCCTGAGAACAACAGCCAGTCTGTTAAGCAGAGATGATGTGATTGTGGTCGCGTCGGTAAGCTGCCTGTACGGTCTTGGCTCACCCAAAGACTTCATGGATACAGGTTTTCGGATAGTTACAGGTGACGCACTCTCCAGGGATCTGCTTTTGATGAAACTGGTGGGTATGCAGTACAGGCGGAATGATGTTTCTCTTACACGGGGATACTTCCGGGTGAGAGGCGATATTGTTGACCTTGTGCCCTCTTACGCAAGTACCGGAATCCGTATTGAATTTTTCGGGGACACGATAGACAGCATAAGGCAGATGGATCACCTCACCGGTCATGTGATGAATACAATGGAGAAAACTACGATTTTCCCCGCAAGGCACTTTGTTACAGGGGAAAGGAAGCTCAACCTTGCCATGGGCAGAATTCGAAAAGAGCTGGATGAAAGACTTCTTGAGTTGCGTGCCGCGGGAAAAATGCTTGAAGCTCATCGTCTGGAATCACGGACCAACTTTGATCTGGAGATGATGGGGGAAACAGGATACTGTTCCGGAATAGAGAACTACAGCAGATTGATTGGTGACAGAAAAGAAGGGGAACGACCTTCATGTTTACTGGACTACTTTCCGGATGACTACCTTGTTTTTATTGATGAAAGCCATCGAACACTTCCTCAGATAAGGGGAATGTTCAAGGGTGACAGATCCCGGAAGCAGACACTGGTCAACTACGGTTTCAGATTGCCGTCCGCTCTTGATAACAGACCTTTGTTTCTGGAGGAGTTTACCGGGATAACCGGCAGAAAAGTATGCATGTCCGCCACTCCCGCGAACTACGAGCTGGAAATTTCCACTAAGATTGTCGAGCAGATAGTGAGACCAACCGGACTGATCGATCCGGAGATTGAGGTTAGACCTGCCGAGGGTCAGGTTGATGATCTGGTGGAACAGGCAAGAACAGC
>JAUVJW010000115.1 GCA_030596465.1 Candidatus Fermentibacteraceae bacterium
ACGGCCTCTGGATACCGGTTATGGGACTGGATGTATTTGAATCCTCAAGGCTTCTTCCCTACAGGCTGAACCAGGTTGAACTCACTGCCGAGGTCCACGGGAATTACACGGACTTCTCTGTCAACGGTCAACTGATACAGGTGGTAAAAACTACTATTCCGCCAACCGGCCAGATCGGTGTATTCGTTGACGCGAAAGTTAATGCTGACCTGGATCGCATTACAGTAATGCCGCTATGACGATACTTCTTCTAATACTTGCCGGCTTCATCCCCATGACAGGAAATCCGCCCGGGCTGGATTATGGAACAGCGCCGGAATCTGCAAATTACGCAAGCGGCATTCCCGTAATCACTTATCACCAGATATCGCTTCATCAGAGCGCATACAGCGCAACCCCTGCCAGGCTCCGGGACGATCTTCAAAAACTGTATGACGCGGGCTTTTTTCTGATACTTCCCACTGACATCGAAAACGGTCTTCGCAGAGTACCTATGAACAGACGACCAATAATGATAACCTTTGACGATGGCTGGGAGGACAACTTCAGGTATATTGATTTGCCGGACGGTGAGCAGAGCATAGACCCCGACTGCGCTGTAGCAATAGTGAACTCTTTTATTGAAGAACATCCGGATTTCGGCCCCGGTGTGGTTTTTTTCATCAGCTGGGATAAAATTCCATTTGGAAGCCACACCGAAGAAAAACTCAATTCAGTACTTGATATGGGTCATTACATAGGAAATCACTCCGCAGATCACCTTGCCTTCACAAAACTTCCGCCTTCCAGATACTGGGAACAGGTTCTCCCTGCCCTTGACTCATTTCACAGAAGACTGGGCCTCAGAACTTCTGAAATCAATGTAGTTGCTTATCCCGGTGGACAGATCCCCCGTGGCGTCAATGCGGAAAACGCCCTGGCCGCAATGGAATATCAGGGGCGTCCTGCAGTGGTTCAGGGTTATCTTGTAGACGGTGCTGTCGGGAATTTCAAACGGATTTATGAGACTGAAGGCAGTGAATACAGAATCAGCAGAATAGATATGGCGCTGTACAGCGTGCCAAGGCTGCTCAACTGGTCGAATATCATGGTGGAAAGTAATGCAAGAGCCTCACTTCACGACGATCTTCCCTGGCGTCCTACTTATTCTGACTAATATCTCTGCGGGTCCATTCCCTTGCGGGAACATGTTGATATTTTTTCAGTGAAGGATACCCCACACAGAGAACAGCGTGGCACTTTTTCACAGGAAGAATCATCGACGCAATCTGAACGACTCCATTCCAGAAAGATCCAAGCCCCATTGCTTCGGCTTTTACAGAAACCATTGTTGCAGCGATAATAGAGTCTGTTTTCCCGGTTATGTTACCCGCCGGAGCTCTGAACAAAAGTACACAGGGAGCTTTACAGGTAATGATGTCCTCCCCCCGGCGTACTTTCCCGACCGCCCCTCTTGAAGAACCGGCAACCAGTGAAAGAATACGACAACAGTCAAGAAACCTCACCAGCTTTACAAGTGGTTGAACAATAAGCTCTTGAATTCTCTCCCTGCCAAGGATAACATCTACTGTTACACCCTGGGCGTTCTGGCCTGTTGGTGAAAAACCCACAGGCTCAAGAAGTGAACTGATAACAGTTTCATCGATAATTTTTCCGGAGAAACTGCGTGTGGATCTTCTGCTTTCAAAGAGGTTCTGCAACTGTTTTTCCCGGGGCATTTCACCATGCTGCTCCGCAGGCAGATTAAAACAGTTTGAAGGACAGTAACAACCGCAATGGCCGCATCCAATGCAGGTTGATGCAAAAGATACAACCTTTCCGAATTCATCTGTCTCAATGGAATCCTCAGGGCACACATCCGAGCAGATTCCGCATGCAGTACACTTTTCAAATACATATCTTTCTGTCGGCCTGAACAACATTATGGAACCACTTGTATGTTAATGTCTTTTGTTTCGATACCGGGAAATACCTCAACAACTCCCGGCCAGGCACCATATGGTTCACCTGAATTCCAGATATTATCAGAGTTCCAGTCCACAAAAACAGAAACCGTGTACCTGCCGCCGGGAACATCAGAGAAAAAGTAAACTCCGGGAGCGAATTCAGCAGTGATAACTTCCCCGCCACTGCCTGCCGGGGCCACAACCATGGTAACTACAGAAGCGCCTGTTCCGGAAATAATGCCTGATATGCCGCCGGGAAGTTCACTCCATGCAGGTGTGAATATCCAGCTCCTCCCACTGAGTGTATCCCCCTGGAATGACACCAGCCCCGGCAGAAAATCAACTCTGTATTGACGATCTCCCAGCAATTCACTGCCTGGTACAAAGGAAAAAGAGGTAGCCGATGTTCGGATGAATTCACCGGCAACAATTGTACTGTCAGCTACTCTTGTAACTGTGTAAAGAGAATCAACAGCAGATTCATCCACCCAGTCCGAAAAAGAGATAAAGAATGGTCCGGAGGGAGATATTTCAACTCCTCCGTCTTCGGGATAGGCGGATTGCACAGCCAGTTTTACTGAAGGCAGCGAGTCAGAACCCCAGATTTCAAGTGTATCTGCCAGTGAGGGATTACCTGCCAGATCCTTTATTCCTTCAATTGCAACGGTATACAGCGTATCGGAAAGCTCTTCAGTGTACACTGTCATTCTTCCGGTAGAGCTTCTTCCCGCAGAAGCCTTAACCCCGTAGACCTCAATCGGGAGAGTATCCGGACCGGTTACAGTCACAAATTGCTGAGCCCCAAGGTCTACACTTATCTGCTCATTCCAGAGGATTTCCAGATGCCATCCATCAAGAACAAGTACATCAGAAATGCGAGGTCCAATGCTGTCTATAATGGTCATAGTCATGGTAAGCTCAGCCTGATCACCCGGTATAAGAGTAACTTCACCGGCGGAGCCCGGTTCCCGCTCGGGATCCCATGTTTTGCTCTGGTCGGTATCTTCGTAACATAAAACTCTGTATTCACCTGCTGAAAGCCAGTCCGCGTTTATGATTCCAAGGGTATCCGGGAAATGAGTGATCCGGGGAAACACAGTATCAGGGAGAAGAAATAAATCACAACGGGCGCTGGATGTAACGCTGCCTCCCCCATCGCGGAATACAGAAACTGAAACACCCGCAAAACTATCTGCGGGAATGCTGTTCCAGACAAAAGTTTCCGGATTGGCAATCCTGTTTCCCCGCACATCCTCAAGACTGGAAGAAATGGTTATCATAAGAAGGCCCCGATCAACACCTGTAACAAGGCTGACCTCGTTACCGTGAACATGTACTTCTCCACCCCGATTGGGATACAACTGAATGTCTTCTTCAGTACCGCGAATCTTTTCAGAAAAAACAATGGTTATTTCCTCAGGAATTTCCTCAACGCATCCAGGCTCTGGAAATACAGCAATAACCTCCGGTGGAGTGTCATCTACAGGACCCCCCGAAGGCGCCACAATCTTTGCGCAGGATGAAAGGAGAAGAAGAACCAGAATTGCGCGTTCTCTCATTTGCCTGCTGCCAGCGCTTTTCTGATAATGGCGGATTTCCTGTAAAAAGCTTCTGCCTCCGAATGCCTTTTCATCTTTTCAAGCACTATGGCAAGCTCAACAAGGTAGTCCGGATTATCAGGACATCTTGAAACAGCATTTCTGAGATACTCTTCGGCTTCCTGAAGAGACTCGGTAAGATTGGAACACCGCCCCAGGTAATACCATGCAAGATGGTAATCAGAATCATCTGAAACAATTCCCTCCATTATATCCATCGCCTCTGCATATAACCCTGTGCGCAGTTTGGAAACGCCCTCAAGAAATTCCATTTCCTTCGGTGAAAGCATGTAATCAGCAGCCCTCATCTTCCATCCGGTATCGCGAATGTTACCCAGGGCTCTGAGAATAGAGGACATGTCAGTCTCCGAAAGCTTTTTCACCTTTTCCGGAATAGTATATGTGTCTTCAGGTAACTGATCTGTTTTCTCTGTGAGAGCGATCTTTTCCGTGAAACGGTTTTCCTGTTCTTCACCGGCAAAAACACCTTCCAGCTCGGCAATTGAGTTTCCGGGATCGTCCAGTGGAATATCAAGAGGCGTCTTCGGTTCTTTGCCGTCCACAGTGACAGGAATCTCAGAATTATCTCCAAAATTCTCTGAGTTTGCAAAAACCGCCATCTGTCTACCTGAAAGTTTGCCTTCCATGAGCTTTATGAAACCAGCCTGGAGTTTAACCTCATCATCAAGGAACTTGAGTAAAGGTCTGAGCTTGAATTCGCTTATCTCATCGGTGATAAGGACTTTCTGCCTGATGTTCAGTGGAAGCTTCAGTTGATTAAGAAGCTGAGTTATTCTTGCCCTGGAATAGCCAAGCATGTCAGCCAGACGACTTCTGTTGGTAACAATATCCCTCCTGAGAAGACCTTCAAAAAGCATTGCCTCCTCTGTGCAGTTGCTTATAAGCAGGTGAGCTGGCTTTACATGAACAACACTTCTCACAACAAGGCATTTGACCATGCTTTTTCCACTCTTCTTCAAATGCCACACCGTTCTGTGGTTACCCACAAGTGAAAACCCCCGGTTCTCCTCAATAACCACCGGTGGAACTTCAGGAGAATCATCTTCTTCTGATCTGAACCAGTTCTCCGGAGCTTCAATTCCGTCAATATCAGCGATCATTACCTCTTCAAGCGGTAAATGATCCACAATGATTCCCTTGTTCCTATCCATCAGTTCTCCTCTCCTCACCAAACAGTGCGGCCTCAACCAGAGCGGGATCGCTGCTCACTGAAACCATCCCGGGCAAACGCCTGAACATATTTCTCTGCTTCCTGGCGTACTGCCAGGTATGTGTCTCTATTGCGGCCTGTGCCTCCGACAGTGAATAAAGCCCTTCCAGATGATCAATCAGCTCCGAGTAACCAATTGTCGCGCCCAGTACCGGATCACGGTGATATCCTCTTTGCAGAAGACCCTTGACCTCATCCAGAAAACCATTTGACAACATGCTTGAAGTTCTCCTTTTTATGCCATCTCGAAGAACAGTATTGTCCTTCTCAATAAAAACAAATCTGAATCTCTTATCAGGACATCCCCCAATCTTCAGATCAGATGGCCTGTCACCACTCAAAAGAGCAATTTCGAGAGCTCGTACCAGTCTGACTTTATCAGTATTTCCAGTTCGAGCTGCTTCCTCTTTGTCAAGACCGTCAAGAATACGATGAAGAGAACCCGGCACAGTATTTTCAAGAGACAATAGTGAATCCCGCAGATCATCATTTCTGGGGGGAAGCTGGTCAAGAAGCCCGGCAAGCGACATCACATATAAACCTGAACCTCCCACAACAAGAGGAATTGACCCCCTGGAAAGGATATCTTCTATAATCTTCATAGCCTTCTCCGCAAACCACATTGCAGAGAGAAGAATATCCGGATCGGCCACATCAATCATGTGATGCGGGAATCTCTTCAGTTCAGACGCGGACGGTTTGGCCGTGCCAATATCCATTCCTCTGTACAACTGTCTGGAGTCTGCGCTGATTATCTCAACATTAGATCTCTGCTCCGCAATGTAAAAAGCGGCAGCAGTTTTTCCAACTGCAGTACATCCGACAATTACAGGTATTCTATCTTCCAAATCGATTCTCCAGCTCACTGAATGGCAATTCAATCATTGTGGGCCTTCCATGCGGGCAGTGAAAGGGATCTTCCATGGTGAATAAGGTATGAAAAAGATGCCTGGCCTCTGTAAGACTGATTTTATCACCAAACTTGATAGCTCCGGCACAGGCACTTGCGGAAGCAATTCTCTCCGCTTCTGATTCCGATACCTCAGTTCCTTTTGAAAGAGCTTTAACCACCTCCCGAAGAGCTTCTGTTCCCCTTTTTATCCCGACCGGAACACTTAAAAGCTCAAGTATATCCCCTGTGATACTGAAATCGTATCCCGCCTGCTTTATCATTGAACTGTAGATTTTAAGAATGCTCTTTTCGTGTCCATCAACACTTATCTCTTCGGGAAGAAGCATTCTCTGCTGTCCTGCTGACATGGCCCCCTTAACAGAGGCTATTATTTTCTCGTAAAGAATTCTCTCATGCGCGGCATGTTGATCTACTATAAGAAGGCCGGTGGCGGTTTCTGTAACCAGGTATGAGCCTGAAATACGGATCATTTCAACTGAGTCTTCCCATGGGTTCCTGTTATTCTCAACAGTGGTCAGCTGGTGCTTGTCGGGTGACTCAAATTCCATTGCTGTCTGATATGCCTGCCCTGAAACCCTGTTACTGCTTCTGTAAGGAGCCGATGAATATGAAATATGAGAAGAACCCGAGCCTGAGAGGGCAGCAACTGTGGACTCTGTTCTGTGAGCCGCTATTCCTGGAATAGCAGAGCGAACCGCGGACTCTACCTGATATGGTTTTCTAAAACGCACTTCCCTTTTTGCGGGGTGGGCATTAACATCCACCAGAGAGGGATCAATAGTAACAGCACACAGAATCAGAGGTTCTCCGGCGGGCCCGGAAAAAGCATCCCTCAGAGGAATACTCACCTGCAGAGCCGTAACCGGCCTTCCATTAACAAGAGTAAACTGATGACGCTTGTTTGCCCACCTCTTGTCGGGAAAAACG
>JAUVJW010000145.1 GCA_030596465.1 Candidatus Fermentibacteraceae bacterium
GTGTTGATCGTGGGTGCTGTTGGCTCGTTCCATTGAGATCAATACTTCTGTTATGACTATTTCACCGGGATCAATAGCCAGCGCTTTTCTTATGGAATCAAGTGCCTGGTTCCGATCACCTCGGGCTGAGTGTCTTCTGGCTTGAATGAGATGAGCTTTCACCCTGTTCTTCATTATCAAGAATTCCCCCCGCTGTAACAACCTTAAGACAAAAAGTTCGTTATAGCATCAATTTGACTTGCAATTTGTAGACCCCTAAATGTCGATGTAGCACTTCACCCCTTTGTTTCAATATAATCCCCTGAATGAATCGGAGTAACCCCTCACTGATAACGAGGAAAGAGATGTAATGTCAATAAAGAATTTCTTCCATAAGAGGTCAGCTCCCCGAATGGAAGCTGTGTCTCGTGATTCGGTTGAGTTTGTAGATTTAAGTCTTAGAGACGGTCAGCAGTCTTTGCTTGCTACAAGAATGTCCACAGAGCAGGTACTCAGGCTTCTTCCTCTTATTCTGGACACAGGTGTAAATCTGTTAGAGGTGTGGGGCGGAGCCACCCTTGACAGTGCTATGAGATATCTTGGAGAGAACCCATTTACCCGTCTTCAGAAGATGAGTGAAATGGCAAAGCCCTACAATGCCGGTCTGCGGGCTCTTTCCAGAGGGCAGAATCTGTTCGGATACGATCCGTATCCGAATGACATAGTCAGAGATTTCAACAGAGAAGCGGTGAAGGCCGGTGCAACAGTAATGAGAATCTTTGATGCTTTGAACTACACACCGAACTTCAAGGCTGCACTTGACGGAGTAAATGAAGCCGGTGGTACTTTTGATGCCGCTGTCTGTTACACAACAGGCTCACCCTATAATGTTGACCATTTCGTACAGAAATGTGTTGAGCTTGAAAAAATGGGCGCTCACATGGTGAGTGACAAGGACATGGCCGGTTTGAAAACACCCGCGGAAGCCTGGGAGTACTATCGGGCTTTAAAGCAGGCTCTTACGGTGCCTGTTGTTTCACATACCCATTGCACTCCCGGGTATGGTCACATTTCGGCGGTCATTGCTATTCTTGCCGGTGTTGACAAGATTGATACAGCTTTTCTTCCACTGGCAGGAGGGTCATCTCATCCTTCAATTGAGATTCTTTCCCTGTTTGCCGAAGTTCTTGGTATTGATACCGGGCTGGATATGTCAGACAGAGTTATTAAGCCCATTCATGATGAGATGCATGCTGTTGTTGCTCAGGTTGAAAAAGAATTCGATCTAAAAATTCACAAGTCCGTATGGCCTGGAAGAGACAAGCTTCTTCCTATGGTAGAAGATATTCTGGACAATCTGGCAAAGGGCGATACAGATAAGGCTCTTGAAACAACTCACACCATGGAGCAGGCATGCGGGTTTCCTGAACCGAACATGGAGGTGCTCAGCGCCCAGATTCCCGGCGGTATGTACAGTAACTTTGTGAATCAACTTGCCCGGGACAACAAATCCGAATACCTGGGCAGGGCTCTGGAAGCTGTTCAGGAGGTCAGGCAGAAGGCAGGCTGGTGTCCTCTGGTTACTCCCACTTCCCAGATCGTAGGGGTGAAAGCATACTTCACCGCAATGGGTAAATCTGTAAACCCGGTTCAATACTTCAACCTTATCGCAGGTTTTTATGGAAAAACACCATTTCCAATTGACCCTGACTACAGGGAAGAAGTGTGCGGGTTCAGGGACGAGAGAGAGTATGATTCCTCCGATTTTAACAGAAGAATACCTCTTGCCTCGGGAACTGAACTGCCTCTCGCGGAGACAACTCACGAAAAACTGCTTTACTACCTCTTCCCGGACAGTTCAGGCAAAAGTTATCTCGAAGGCTTGAGGCAGAAGGAGTGGAGTTCAGTAGCGAAGGAAAGAAACAAGCGCGAAGAAGAGGAAAGGGAGAACAGAAAAGCGATGCTGGAGGCGGATGCCCTGATGAATCGTTTTGCTGGCGATATGGATTCTCTTTCGGAAAAACTTGCAGGTGCTGTTGGGGATGGAGATACTTTTGCTCCTGATGATGGCCTGGAAGACTGAGAACCGGCTTTATTCGAAGAAGACCCGGAACCCTTTACCGGTTTCGGGTTTTTGTTTATAATACAACTATGCGTGGATTGATTTAAGGTGTATTGCAACCACGTTAAAAAAAGTGCTAAAAAGCCGTCAGCCAATACCTCGGGCCGTCGGACGACGGCCTTTTTCTGTACAACAAAGAGGAACGGAGATTTTCATGAGAAAGCTTTTCACGAGCGAATCGGTTTCAGAAGGACATCCTGATAAAGTTTGTGATCAGGTATCTGACGCGGTGCTTGATGCCCATCTTGCTCTTGATCCAAACGCGCATGTTGCGTGCGAAACACTGGTAACAACCAACTTCTGTCTTCTGGCAGGAGAAGTAAAAGCCAACGGAAAAGTTGATTACAAGCAAATCGCAAAAGATACTATCAAGGATATTGGTTATACTCTTCCCGAAATAGGATTCCAATTTGAGAAGATTGATTATCAGATCAAGTTGCATGCCCAGTCAACGGATATTGACAGCGGTGTGGTAAGTCACGAGGGTGCCGGGGATCAGGGAATGATGTTTGGTTTTGCGTGTAATGAGACAAAGGCTCTTATGCCCTACCCCGTTCATCTGTCTCACAGACTGCTTGAGCGTCTCAGTGAGGTAAGAAGAAGCGGAGAGATCAGTTGGGCAAGACCTGACGCAAAGAGCCAGGTAACGGTAGAGTACGAGAACGGGACACCCGTGGGTATTTCCGAAATACTTATGTCGGTTCATCACGCGGAGAACGCAGGAAATGGATCAATGGAAGAGGAAATCAAGAAAAAGGTGATCTCTCCTGTACTTGAAACCTTTGTTCCTTATCTGGAGTGGAGTGGTCATTTTCTCTACAATCCCGCGGGAAGGTTTGTTATCGGCGGTCCCGACGGCGATACCGGACTTACCGGAAGAAAAATTATAGTTGATACATATGGTGGTATGGGTCGTCACGGTGGCGGAGCATTCAGCGGCAAGGATAGCACAAAGGTAGATAGAAGTGCCGCCTACATGGCAAGATACATTGCCAAGAACATTGTCGCATCCGGTGTTGCGGACAGGTGCGAGATACAGCTTGCTTACGCAATAGGACGGTCGGAACCGGTAAGCGTTAGAGTAGACACATTCGGAACAGAAAGAGTCGGAAATGTTTCCGACATAGAAAAGGCAGTGAAGGAAGTGTTTCCCTTGAAGCCCTATGAGATAATAAGTTTTCTGGGGCTCAGGAAGCCAATATTCAAGAAAACAGCGGCTTTCGGTCACTTTGGAAGAATACCCGGTGAGGATGGTAGTTTCAGCTGGGAGAAAACTGACAAGGCAGGGGAACTTGCTTCAAGATTGCTTAAATAGGAGTCGTTGATGGGTCCCGTAATCCTGGCAGCTGTATGCATGGTGCTGATAGGTGATGCTGGAATTGACAGTCTGGATGTCCGGCTTGAACAGACCAGGGTATATCTTGAAGAACTTGAAAGCAGACAGGCTTCCAGTGAAGAGATTCTCCTTGGAATCCACGAGCACCTGGGGGCAGCCAGAGGTTACTACAACGAACTTGCGGCACGCGAAGCCAGAATTACAATGGATATCCACAGTATCGACCAGAGATGGTTCCTTACCGATTCAGCAAGGGCAGAGCTGGAGGCGGGTGTTGAGGAGTATATACTCTTCCTCTATTCTCATCGAAGGCTTGTGGGGTCTTCCGTTCTGTTTGCCTCTGGAGGAATCAGCAGGTATCTCAGACGGATGTCTTTTATGGATCATCTGGCAGGAAGTGCTATTGACCGGATGCAGCGTCTTGAACAATCCGGAGATTCCCTTTCGGAGTATCGTGATTCTCTGGAAATTCTCGTAGAAGATGTAAGAGTTCTCAGGCTTCAGATGGAAGAAGCTCAGGAGCGGATATACAGGGAAGAAGAAAGACAGACAATTCTTCGCCAGAGTCTTGAAAGTGAGATAGTTGCGGCAAGGGATTCCGCAGAGGCAATGGAACAGCGGAGGCAACAGCTTTCAGCATTTGTCACCACTCTTCGATCCAGCGCTTCAACTGCTTCAATTCCATCGGCAGAGATTTCTTCTTCAGCTTATCTGCCTGAAAACCGCGGAGCAGTGAGTTGGCCGGTAAGAGGATCTGTAATAAGAGGGTTCGGTCTTGATCAGGATCCGGTGTACGGAACAGAAACCGTCAGCGACGGTATCTCCATTGCAGTTGCCGGTAACTCTGCCAGGGTTTCAACAATTGGTCCGGGCGTGATAATTTATGCCAGAGAATTTCTGAATTTTGGGAGAATGGTGGTATTGGATCACCTTGATGGTTACTACAGCGTTTACGCTCACCTTGGAAGTCTGGAAGTTGATCGGGGGGAAACGGTTGATTCGGGGGCTTTCCTGGGAATGACGGGTCCTCTTCCCGGCGGAAGGTCAGGCTGCTATCTTGAGATACGCCGTGCAGGCCAACCGGTTAATCCACTCGAGTATCTGGAGTAGATATGAGACTGTTTTCAACACTGAAGGGTCAAAGCCAGGCAAAGAAAATACTGTCATCCGCGGTGAGCAGCGACAGGATTGCCCACGCTTACATTCTGGCCGGTCCCGATGGCAGCGGCAGGTTGACTGCGGCTCTTGATATGGCGAAGGCTAGAATCTGTCCCGAGGTGGAAAAGGGTTTCTGCGGCCAATGCAGGCAATGCAGGCAGATCGACGGGCTGATTCATCCCGATGTAAGAATAACCATTCCAGGAATGAAAACAACAAAAGATGAGGATATTGTCAGCCTGTTCAAAGCAAGGGGAAAAGATGGGATTACTCCGCTTCGCATTCAGGGAAACACCTACATTTCCATTGATCAGATGCGGGGAATAGGGCACAGATTATCCAGAAAGTCTTTCGAGGGGTACGGGTATGTGGAAATAATTTATGATGCCCACAGGCTGAGAAGAGAGGCTGCCAACGCCATTTTGAAAACCCTTGAAGAGCCACCGGACGGTACCCTTATCGTTCTTATTACCTCAAGAGTTTCCGGCATGCTGCCCACAGTGAGATCAAGAGCGCACACTGTGCGATTTGGAAGACTTACCACCACTGCTATGGAAGAGTTGCTAAGAGAAAGAACTGGAGCATCCGCCGAAACAGTGTCAAGACTTGCTCTGCTCTCAGATGGATGCCCCGGCCGGGCTCTTGTACTCAGCAGAGAAAAAGCAAAAGACAGAAGTCAGGCAGAAGGAGTTTTCGAATTAATATTCAGCAGGGCTATGGGCGATATGGAGCTTTCGACAGAAGTAGAGGTTTTGTCAAGAAAACTCGGCAGAGAGGGAATTCTTACCCTCTGCTCTGAAATGATTTCATTGACCCATGATTTCAGAAGAGTTGTCACCGGGTCTAAACCGCTAACGCGGGAAGCAGTTCCTGTTGTAAAC
>JAUVJW010000020.1 GCA_030596465.1 Candidatus Fermentibacteraceae bacterium
AATGTCAAGAGCGTTGTTAACCACAGGAACAAAGTAAGCCACAATCTCAATCACTGTGGCAAGACCAAAGCCCAGAAGAGCAGGCCAGCTTCCAAGCCACTCAAACCCGGAAGCGGGATTAAGATGACCGGAATGTACCGCAATACTCATCACAAGCATTGGCACAAACACACGAAATCCGCAGGCAGCGCTTAAAGAAACTCCCACAAGAGCTGCTAAAACCCATTCCATACTTTCCTCCGGCAAAAGGAGGCGGCTTGCACCGTCTCTTTGTTTATCTAAAGAGCTTTCCCTCTTCTGAAGGCTTCCAGGTTTACTTCGAGAGCCCTGGGCGGAACCCGTTCTTCTATAGCTTCAAACCAGTTCTTTTCCGGTATTTCCAGAAGATGTTTCGAGGCTGCGCCGAGAAGAATAATATTTATTACTCGCAGATTTCCGAGCTCTTTTGCAATTTCCATTACAGGTATCATCAAATTGGGAATCTCCATGTCATTTATGATCTTCTCCACATCTGGATACACGGCAGAACCGGTATTCACCGTCATGGGTTCTATTACAAGATCACAGGTTATGAGCTTTCCTTCAGGCGAAAGATAGTTGGCCCACCTGAGCCCTTCCATCTTCTCAAGAGCAAGAACCACATCGGCGGCTCCCTTTTCCACCAGAACACTGTTAACTTTATCGCCGAATCTCACATGGCTGGAAACTGAGCCGCCCCTTTGAGCCATTCCGTGAACTTCGCTCTTCTTTACATCGAAACCGGAGCGCCATGCAGCACTGCATAGAACCTCGCTGGCCATGAGAATACCCTGTCCACCTGTTCCGCAGATAATAACATTCTTCACCTTGCTCATTACACCACCCCCTCAAGATCTTTAGAGAGTGCATCTTTGGGACACACCTGAACACAGAGATTGCAATTGGGCCAGCAGAGCATTTCATTGATAACAGGGATCTTTTTCTCCGAGTCCCAACTGATAACGGGACAGCCCAGTTTCACGCACAGTTTGCAGTGTACACACTTCTCCGGATCATGTATTGCCACAGTTTTCCGCTTTGGCTTGTACTGCATAATACAGGGCCTTTTCGTAATAATAACACCGAGTTCATCTCTGTCAAACTCTTCCTGGAAAGCTCTCTTCATCTCTGGAAGATCGTGAGGATCAACTACCCGGACATGTTTAACTCCGCAGGCAAGAACCATCTTCTCAAGGTCAAGCACCGGTGCCGGTTCTCCTCTGAGATTCTTTCCGGTTGTGGGGTTCTCCTGTCCTCCAGTCATAGCCGTAAGACTGTTGTCCATTATCATAACAGTCCCCGTACTGCCGTTATACACCATATCTATCAATCCGGTTATTCCTGAATGCACAAAAGTTGACTCTCCTATGGCGCTGATCAGTTTCGGCATTTTTTCTCTGCCTACGGCTTTCTCTATACCTGACAGTACTCCAATTGCCGCACCCATACAGACCACGGTTTCCAGTGCGTTGTAGGGGGGCATAAGACCAAGGGTGTAGCAGCCTATATCTCCTGTGGAACTCGCTTTCATCTTCGAAAGAGTGTGAAAAGCTCCTCTATGGGGACATCCGGGACACAGAGTGGGGGGTCTTCCGGGAAGCGCGACCTCCGAGAATGTCAGGGGCAGACTCTCTCCATCTTTAATGCCTTTTCTCACTAGTTCCGGATTAAGCTCTCCCTCTACAGAAATCAATTCGCTGCCTGTTCCATCAACAAGGAATCGGGATCTTATTCTTTCTTCGAGATATGGTTCACCTTCTTCAACAAACATTACATTTTCAACCTGGTCTATGAATTCCTTTATCAGCTTCCAGGGAAGGGGATTGGTCATCCCCAGCTTAAGAACGCTGGCATCCGGATGAACTTCCTTCACATACTGATAACTGATACCGCTGGTGATAATACCTATTGATTTTTCTCCCATCTCAATTCTGTTCAGCGGACTGTCACAGCCCCAGTCTTCAAGAGTTTTGAGTCTTGCCTCGATCCTTGTGTGCATTTTCCTGGCATTTGATGGAATGGGCACCCTCTTGGCAATATTCTTCGTGTAGCCTTTAACCGGGACATTAACACGGGGACCAACTTCCACAATGCTTTTGGAGTGACATATTCTTGTTGTTACTCGAAGCATTACAGGTGTATCAAACTTCTCGCTGATTTCATAGGCCATACCCGTAAAGTCTTTAGCTTCCTGGCTGTCGGATGGTTCAATAATCACCACTTTCGCCGCTCTGCCCATAAGTCTGTTGTCCTGCTCGTTCTGGGAAGAATGCACTCCGGGATCATCAGCGCTGACAATTACAATACCGCCAGTGGCTCCAATGTAACTTAAAGTGAAAAATGGATCAGCCGCCACATTAAGACCAACATGCTTCATTGTTGACAAAACCCTTGCTCCCCCAAAAGAGGCTCCTGCAACAACTTCCATTCCAACTTTTTCATTTGGCGCCCACTGGGCATCAATTTCCGGAGAATCGCTACCGATGGTTTCCATGATCTCTGTGGAAGGGGTTCCCGGATACGAGCTGGAGAAGTGTACACCGCTTTCCCACGCACCTCTTGCGATAGCTTCGTTTCCCGACAGAAACAGCTTACCGGAATCAATTTCGTTGAGTTTTTTCCTCATCGTTCACCTTTCTTCCTGTTGCCGCTGTTATTTGTATTCTCTTTCTTCTTCAATTTTATCCATAACTCTTAAAACTCCCCTTGTAAGCGCCTCAAGCTCCGCCTCTCCGGGAAACACAAGTATCTTTCCCAGATAGGAAAGGTATTCTGTAAGAAGATCCGTTACCCAGGGGTTATATGCTATGCCTCCGGTTATGACAACTGCATCCACTTGTCCGCGAAGCGCGGCAGCCATGGCTCCGGCTTCCTTGGCCATCTGATAAACCATTGCCTTCAGTACAAGATCGGCCTTCTCGTCGCCGGCCTCCACCTTTTTTCTAATCCGACCTACATGCTCCTCTTGAAGATAGGAGAAAACTCCGCCCTTCTTAAGAAGCATTTTCTTCAGCTCCTTCATGTTATACTTTCCACTGAAGCACAATTTCATAAGTCCGGTCACAGGGAGTCCACCGGTTCTGGTTGAACTGAAAGGACCATCATCGTTGGCGTTATTGGTGTCTATCATTTTTCCTTTGCGCAGGGCATTTACACTGATACCGCTTCCAAGGTGCATAACAACCATGTTCAACTGATTCATTGGTCTGTTCAGTTTTTCCGCTGCCTTGTAAGCCACCATTCTGATATTAAGCGCGTGGCTGAGACTTACTCTGGGAAGAAGAGGATGTCCACTGAGTCTGGCTTCATCTATCATTTCATCAACGCACACGGGGTCAACAAAGTAAGCTGGAATAGACGCCTTTTCCGCGATGGCCCACGCAATCAGCGCTCCGAGATTTGAAGGGTGGTCTGCCTGCAGAGTTGAACCGTCCCTGATATCCTCAAGGAGTTTCCTGTTTACCCTGTAAGTACCGCTGGCTAAAGATTTGAAAGTGCCGCCCCGGCCAACAACAGCGGAAAGATCTTCCGGCTTGTAACCCTTCTCCGCGAGAACTCCTAAAACTATGTCACGCCTGAAATCCATCTGGTCATATGTTGTTGGATATGGTTCAAGGTCTGACAGGTCGTGATGTATGCTCTCTTCAAAAATCAGTTCATCGTTGTGGTAAAGACCTGCTTTGGTGGAAGTACCACCGGGGTTTATGGCCAGTATCAGCCTTTTCTTCATTGTCTGCTCCCTGCCACCACTGCCCCCAGGGCCAGGCTGTTCAATTTGGTGGAAGCAGTATCTGACCTGCTGAGCATTACAATCGGAGCCCCTGCTCCGGCAATAAGCCCCCCCACATCGGTGTTTGTCATGTACATAAACCCTTTGGCAAAAATATTGCCGCAGGCAATGTCAGGAGTGACCAGTACATTTGCCCTGCCCGCAACAGGTCCCGTCATCTTTTTTATGGCCGCCGCATCGGGGTCCATAGCACCATCTACGGCCACAGGCCCTGCCACATCTGCCCCTTCTATTCCCTCTTTTACAATCTGCGCCCAGAGAATCGTTTCAGCCATCTTTTCATTAACAACCTCAACTGCTGCCAGAAATGCAATTCTGGCCCTGTCAGCACCAAGCTTCAACATTATGTCAGCGGCATTGGATGCTATCTGTATTGCTTCTTCCCTGTTGGGTCGAATGTTCATTCCCCCGTCGGTAATAGCAACAAGACGATCCTGTTTTGGGGCATGAACAACAGCAACATGACTGAGGACTCTTCCCGTTCTCAACCCTACCTCTTTGTCAAGAACTGCCTTTAGAAATATCGAGGTCTTAATAAGTCCTTTCATGAGCATGGTGGCTTCTCCGGAACTAACAAGACTTACTGCCTTCAGGGCGGCTTCTACCGGATCCGGACAGTTAATAACTTTAATATCTGCTGGAAGTATTCTTCCCAGTTCCGCAAGAGATCTTTTTACTTCTTTCTCAGAACCCACGATGATACTTCCCGCGAGACCTGAATCGGAGGCTTCCAGAAGGGCCTCCAGAGATGAAACATCATGCCCCAGTGGAACGGCTACGCGTGAACCGGTAAGAGCCCGTGCGGCATTTCTTATTTCAGAAAAATTGGACAGCAATGGAAACCTCCGTTTTCTATGGGATTTACTCACTACAATAGATATGATACTATGATTGAAATGGGCGAACTTAACCAGACCCGGGGAGGTGTCAATCTGAAACTTTCAGAGCTGTGGAACAATGCTCAGGCTGTTCTCTTTGATTTCGATGGAGTACTTGCAGACAGTGAGCCCGTTTACAGGAAATCCTGGAATATGGTTCTTGCGGACTACGGCCACTCTGTTCCGGAAAAAGATTACTGGAACCACTGGGCATTTATGGGTGAAGGACTTGCGGGCGAGATGAAAAGAACTGATCTCCGCATTGAAAATGTTGTTTCTGCCAAAACCCGGCAGAAAGAAATTTACAGTGATCTCTGCCGGAATGGCCGGGTTTCCCTTTTCCCTCTGGCCGCGGATGTCCTAAAAATGGTAATGTCTAAAAAAGAGTGTGCGATCGCTTCCAACACAGACAGCAACCTTGTAAAAACCATATCTGGAAATGCCTTTGATTCTCTTCCCGCCGTTATCGGAGGAGAAGGACTTCGCCCTAAACCATACCCTGACATTTTTCTGAAAGCCTCGACCTTTCTGTCTATTAACTCTTCCAGATGCCTCGTTTTCGAAGATGCCTGGAAAGGAGTCAAAGCTGCTGAATCCTCAGGGATGCCTGTGGTTCTTGTTCGCAACCGTTACAATAAAGATCTCCCCTGTCCAGGAGCCAGTTGTGAAATTCAAGGACTTCAGGAACTGTATAGCTTTCTGAGAGGTTTACAATGATTGGCGAGCTCATAATGTATGATCCTCTGGCCGTTCCTGCCTTTTTTCTTGCGGCCGGTATAGCTCTTGCCTTTTTTGGAAGTCGCATTGTTCCTTTTGCTCTTGTTCTCTCAGCGTTTATTGCGGGAATTATGCACGGTGGCCCCTTTCTTCTTCAGCTCACCGATAATCCCGATATTCTAAGGTTCGGACCGGCGGTTCTGGGTATTCTTTTTGCCGTTCTGGTTTCTTTTCTTTACAGAATAGCTTTTTTCCTTGCCGGTTTCTTCATTGGATATTTTACGATCTCTGCTCTTTTTCCTGAATTATCAATGTTTCCCGTATTGCTGATTGCCATTGTGGCCGGGGCTCTTGTTTATGTATCACGGAATTTTGTATTCTCGGTACTTACCTCAGTTATGGGAGCTGGACTCGCGGCAGCAGGAGCAGTAAGCCTGGTTGCCTGGATTAATGTCTCGGTGGGTGTTTTTGGTTACTGGGTTATCGTGGTAATAATAACAGTATCTGGTGTTATTTACCAACTGAAAAGAAACAAGGGGAGGAAATAGTTTTGTCTCAACGACTGATGGACTACGGAATAGTTCTTGTGGTAATTATTGTTCTCTCCGGCCTCTTCCGACTTTCGCGCCGTCTACTGAGTCTGTTTGTTAAAAAATATGAGAGCCGGGGAAATCTTTTCTCTTCTGATCAGGCCCTTCTATGGGGAATGCGATTTCTTCTTGCCGGTATGTTTCTTCTCCCGTTTGTAACCAGCATTCTTGCTTTCATTCAGAACCGACAACTTGTTGGTGGAATGCCTTTTCATCTGGGAATGACTGCTGTTTCGGTTATTCTTTTCAGCTTCGCTGAAGATCTTTTCAGAGATTACAATACTTTTAACTACAAAAACTTAAAGCCTGTTTCCTGGCATACAAAGAAGCTTTTTCTCCCTCTAATTCTTTTCTGGGTCGCCGGGTGTGTTTTTCTAAGCCCTCTATTCTATTCCGGGCTGACCATTCTTCTGGCTGTTTTCTACAGGCTTTGTCTTTATTTCAGAAAGACTCCAGAATTAACCGAAAAATCTAGAAAACAGGCATAATGGTAGATAAAAAAACAACAGTACTGCATATAATTACTAAAATGGCTGTTGGCGGTGCACAAATGAACACCCTTATCAGTTGCAGGGAAATAACGAAGATGGGCTATCCGTCGGCCGTTCTTGCGGGACCGGAAATATCTCCTGAAGGTACTTTCAGTGATCTTTCCGAGAAATATGGTATTCCTGTATTCACTGCCCCGCATCTGATTAGAAAACTCTCTCTTTATCATGATTTTTGGGCATTTTGTGAAATAAAAAACCTTATAGACCGGAATCAATTTTCAATTGTACATACTCATGGCTCAAAAGCCAAATTTCTCGGTCGTCTGGCTGCCGCTTATGCAAAAACACCTGTTAAGATCGTTCAGACCGTTCATGGCTGGTCCTTTTTTGATACTATGCCCCCACTGCAGAAAGCTTTTTATTCTCTGCTTGAAAGGTTCGGTTACAAATATGCCGATTCCAATATTGTAGTCAGTCCCCACGACATAAAAAAAGGTGTTAACTGGGGCATCGGTAAACCTGAAGATTATCAGTTGATTCGAAGCGGTGTTGAATTTGAGCCTTTTTACGCCCAGCGCGGCAACAACCTGCTTGCCAAAAATCGACTGGGTATTCCACCCGATTGCCCTGTTGTTGGAACTGTTATCAGGCTTGCTTCACAGAAACACCCCGAGGCCATTGTCGATGTGGCCGAAATAGTAAAAAAGTCCTTCCCGGATGTTAAATTTGTAATTGTGGGAGATGGTCCTCTTGACAGCTACATGAAGCAGTACATCTCTGAAAAGAAACTTAATGGTAATTTTGTTATGTTGGGGAGCAGAAAAGATGTAGCCCTGATTCTTCCTGCCTTTGATGTCTTTCTGCTTACTTCGCGCAGCGAAGGACTGCCAAGGGCAATGCTGGAAGCGCTTGCTGTGAGAATTCCTGTTGTTGCAACCGATGTAGGGGGGATTGCCGAGCTTATAAACGGTCTGAAAAACGGTTTTCTCTGTAGCCACGGAGACATTAACTGCCTTGCAAAAGGTGTTAAACGACTGCTTGAATCTCCTGGTCTACGCGACAAACTGCTTGCTACAGTTGACCAGGATCTTGCCCCTTTTTCAGCAAAAATAATGGTTGAACAACTTTTTCAGCTTTATACATTTCTTGTTAAAAATATGTAGCAGCCGCACAGGCGGAACCTGTGCGGCCTTCCAACTTTCACAAAAAGCTCTAAGGAGCTTCGATTGAACCAACAGGGCAAACAGCAGCGCAAGCGCCACAGTCTATACAAGTGGCAGCATCGATTACATAAGGCGTTCCCTCTGTGATACAGTCAACAGGGCACTCTCCCTGACAGGCACCACAACTGATGCATGTATCGTTAATTTTGTAAGCCATGAAAACCTCCTTTATTAATTTACCCGATAAACTACACCGAACTTTTCCGACCTCTTAATATACTAAGAATTCTGTCCAGCTCGTCCAGTGAACTGTATTCAATTTCCAGCTTGCCTGAACCGCCTGCATCTTTAATTATTATCCTGGTTCCCAGAATTCGCTGTAACTCATTTTCAAGCTGTCTGATTTCGGGAACAACTTTTTCTTTTTTCTTCCTTGCAGGTTTTCGGTCCAAACTCTTTCTTACAGCGTCTTCAAGTGCCCTTACGCTATAACCTCTTGTATGGCATAGCTTTGCAACTCTTGTCCTTGCTTCTTCGTTTGGCAATCCAAGCAGAGCCCTGCCGTGTCCCATTGATAGCTTGCCCGATCTTACCATGGCTTTAACTTGTTCCGGCAGCTCCATAAGTCTCTGAAAATTCGCCACAGCGGAACGACTGATTCCTACCTGCTTCCCAAGTTCTTCCTGGGTCATTTTAAATTCAGTGCAGAATCTGCTGAATGCCTCAGCTTTTTCCATAGGATTCAAATCCTGCCTCTGAATGTTTTCAATTAGAGCAAGCGCCATCATCTGCCTGTCATCAGCTTCTCTGACAAATGCCGGAACCGTATCAAGGCCCGCAAGTATCGAAGCCCTGAGTCTTCTTTCTCCGGCAATCAGCTGATACCGCTCTTCATTTCTTCGTAAAACAAGAGGTTGTAAAATGCCCTGCTGCTTTATTGATTCGGTTAAAGAAGAAAGCTCTTCATCGTCCCAGTCAATTCTTGGCTGAAACGGATTTGGGTCTATTTTTGTAACAGAAATATCGGCAGGTGTACCATTTCCTGAAGGTTTTTCTTCAATCCTTGGAAGCAACGATTCAAGCCCCCTCCCAAGTGCATTATTTCTTTTCACCTTGCCATTACCTCCCTGGCCAGACTCATGTAGCTCTTTGCTCCGCTGGAAAAAGCATCGTAAAGAATTACAGGTTTTCCATAACTCGGGGCCTCGCTAAGGCGGACATTTCTTGGAATACGAGTTCTAAAAAGAACTTCCCCCAAAAATTCATCAATTGACTGCTCAACTTCCCTGCTGAGTTTAAGTCTTTTATCGTACATGGTAAGAACAACCCCAAAGACAGAAAGTGATTTGTTCCAGTGAGCTTTTATTCTTCTTATGGTTTCCATCAGATGCGACAATCCCTCAAGAGCATAGTACTCACTCTGTACAGGAAGAATAACACCGTCCGCGGCGACGAGTGCGTTTATCGTAAGAAGACCGAGCGACGGAGGACAATCAATAAGAACAAAATCATATCTCGAAATATCTGATGTGGAAAGAGCCTCATCAAGAAAGAATTCTCTTTTTTCCTGAGTAGCAAGCTCTATCTCCGTACCGGCAAGATGTCTTGCGCCGCGAACAAGAGAAAGACCTTCCACTTCAGTTTTAACCGTACACTCCTCAAGGGAATTTTCTCCTGATAAAAAACTGTGAACCCCAAAGGTATCTGCCTCATCGCTGCCCAGACCGCTTGTAGCATTAGCCTGAGGATCAAGATCTATTACCAGCACTTCTTTGTCGTGTACTGCTATACTGGCTCCAAGATTGATAACAGTGGTTGTTTTACCCACTCCACCCTTCTGATTAGCCACAGCAAGGATTCTGGTCATTTAGTTTCCTTTCCCTTTTGTTCTTGATACCGGGGTGTCGATACTGCATGATAAACCCCCTTCGGTCAAGCGGTGGAATGGGCAGTTCCTCTGATATTATTGTATTGGAGCAAGTTTCTTCTCGTGTTGAAATTCTTGTAACCAGAGAGAACCCCTCCGGTGACGAGGGAAGGATCAATTTCACCATCTCAGGGGGAGTCTTAACTGCCCTTGATGTAAAAACACTTCCTTCTGGAAATGGCCCGGCATCTTCCACTCTGCAGTTCCATATTCTACATGATGTTTCACAGCTTCTTGCAACGGTTTCAAGAAAGGCGCACCTTTTCCTTCTGGATTCTATCATAGTCACATCGTAACCGCACAAAGAGAGAATCATGCCGGGAAACCCCGCGCCTGTTCCCACATCAATAACTGTATTTTTATGAAGAAACGGAATAAATGCTATAGATTCAAGAACATGTCTTGTCCAGAGTCTCTGAATCTCAGCCGGGCCAACAAGATTTACTTTTTTTGTGCTTTGCTCCAGTAAATTCATAAACTTTGTGATTCTCATAAATGAATCCTCGGAAATCTCTACCCCCAGCAGAGAACATTGCGCGTGAGCGTCATGAAATGACATTCCTGGCTCATGTTTCACGTGAAACACTCCGACTCATAAGGTACAGAACAAGTGCATCCAGATCCGCCTGTCTCACGGCCGGTATAGCCTCTGCGTCCGACAATGTTACCGGTCTTCTTCTGTTAAGAGCTTCTCTGGCTTCTATTGTTATTGTGTGTACATCATCATAGTTTTTTATAGAGGATAGAGATACCTGCCCATATCTTTTCCTTACTCTGTATCTCTTCTCCGCACGGCTTACATATCCCGAGTATTTTAAATCCAGCACCACCGTAGAAAGTATTTCCCTTTCATCCATGTTCTTTGGTCGAAGTCCAATAATCTCCCATATATCCTCTGGAGAAATCTCCGGTCTTTTACATATATCCTCTACTGATTTTCCCTGCACTCTTTTACTCGCCATAATTTTCTTGAACTGTTTATACTTTCTCTCTCGCTTTACATATGCTTCTTTCTTTCTTTCGCACAGCGTTCCAAGATTGTTCGCCAATGTAAAAACTCTTCTGTCTGCGTTATCCTGTCTTAGGTTTAACCTGTTTTCGGATCTGCTCGAAAACAACCGATAAGGCTCGTCTGTTCCTCTTGTTACAAGATCATCAACCATAACCCCAAGGTAACTGCTCATTCTATCTGGCGTTATTCTCTTCTTTTCCAGAACTTTTCTTGCGGCGCTCGCACCCGCGAGTAATCCTGTTGCGGCTGCCTCCTCGTATCCTGATGTTCCAAGAATCTGTCCAGCTACATAGAGGTTTTCTGTCTCCCTCAGTTTTAATGTTTTGTCAAATTCGCCTGTTTCAAAACATGTATACTCTACTGAATACCCGTATGCTGATATTACGGCTTTCTTAAATCCCGGCAGAGATCTTACTATCTTTTCCTGGATTTCTTCCGGCATACTTGTGGAAAGACCGTTCAAGTACATAATTCTTGATGCTTTTCCCATTGGCTCCAGATGAATTGGATGTCCTGTTCTTTCTGGAAATTTTGTTACTTTGTCCTCAAAGCTTGGACAATACCGTGGGCCTTTTCCTCTAATTCTTCCAGAATACAGTGGTGATTGCTCTAGACTCTCTCTAACTATTCTTTCCGTTTTGCCCGTTGTTCTTGTCAGCCAGCATGTCTCTCTGTTCTTTACACCGTTTTTTGTTGCCCAGCTGAATCTGAAGCTCAGATCATGTGAAACCTGTTTCTCCAGAAAAGAACTGTCAATTGACTTTCTGAGTACCCTTGGTGATGTCCCTGTTTTAAATCGTTTCACGTGGAACATTCTCTCTCTTATATCTTTTTCCAGAGCAATCGCTGAAATGTCTCCTCTTCTTCCCCCCGGCCATGTTTCTTTTCCCCTGTGCAGCATACCATTCAAAAATGTACCTGTCGCTATAACAAAAGCGTCGCCTTTAATCTTTCTACCGTCACTTAATAAAACTGCTTCTATCCTTCTGTTGGGTCCAATCATTTTTGTCACAAGACCCTGTACCAGATTAACTCCCGCGTCCTTTAGTTTCTGTCTCTGCGTCAAACAATACTCTTCTATATCCGACTGTACCCTTGGCCCCCATACAGCGGGACCTTTCTTCATATTAAGCATTCTGAACTGCAGCGCTGT
The DNA here is from genome assembly GCA_030596465.1 of Candidatus Fermentibacteraceae bacterium. Classification (GTDB taxonomy): domain Bacteria; phylum Fermentibacterota; class Fermentibacteria; order Fermentibacterales; family JCC-6; genus Sabulitectum. The sequence continues at coordinate 11,740 of JAUVJW010000020.1, forward strand.
CTTGTCGGCCGTTTCCGCAGTAACTCCTCCAAGACCATCAATCTCTCTAACCAGTGTTCCTTTTGCAATTCCCCCTATTGCGGGATTGCATGACATTAATGAAATTTTTTTAATGCTTGGGGTTATGAGAATTGTTCTGCACCCAAGTTCTGCGGAAGCTACAGCAGCTTCTACTCCGGCGTGACCTCCACCAATTACAATTACCTGGTGCTTTTCTGTTACTTTCCTACGCAAAACCTTTCCAGCGCCCTTTCCACAGCATCTCCGCACTTCTCTTGTTCTTCTGCTTCTCTAAGAACTTCTTTCACAATTTCTGCGGCCAGGGCAATATCCTTGCTTTCTGTAGCGGCAATTGCCTGCCCAAGCAGTTCTTCAATTCTCTCAAGTTGCCACGATGAGCTTGCTTTTTCTGTAGCTGTTATAAATTCTATTACTTTTTCTATGCCCTGTCCCGTTACCGAAGACACAGGTAACCAGCCTTCCTTAACTCTTGTTTCTTTTCTGTCTGACATTGAGCATATACAAAGAATCTCGTGTTTTCCCGATACACTGGTTTCTTCTGAACCACAATCCGGGTCCATCCAGACAATCCTGTCACTTTTTCTTATTGCTCCCCTTACTATTTCAAGAGCTTTTCCGTCTAGGATTTCTCCCCCGTATCCGGCGCTGTCTGAAATCTCTACATTTCTTCCTCTAAGCGATACTATCCTTGTGGCGCCATCTCTTGTTGTTCCAGGTATACTGGATACAACAACTGTCTCCTTGCCGTAAAGCTTGTTGAATAATGTAGACTTTCCCGCGTTTACAGGACCCATAATAAATACTCTTGGAAGAATTTCCGCCCTTTTAACTTTAATTGCAAGATCATGTGTGTTTTTCAGCAATTCCTTCAGAAGTTTTTCTATCTTTTCTTCTTCTGAAACCTCATGGTCTTCGTTGAATTCTATTAGTCCTTCTATTTCACTTGTGATTTCCAAGAGTTCCGCTGAATAATTTTCCCTTCCTCCGCCGTGCTTATTTTCTTTGTACTCAGCAGCAAGTGTAAGAACATCTAGAGACGTTAACTTTCCATTTATCCATGCTCTATGGGTAAATTCTCCCGCAATAGCCATCCTTGCGCCGCTTTTCTCCAGCTCTTCCAATATTCTTCTTGCTGTTCCCGGTGATCCGTGACACATAAGATCAACCATTTCTTCACCGGTATAACTCTTTCCTTGAGGCCATGATATTGCTACCAGGTAATCAATTCCCGCCAGATCACCTACTGCGCGCTTTTTTCCTGTTAGTTTTCCCGGTTTTAGATTCATCAGCCTTTCTACTGTTGCAGAGGCTCCTTTCCCGGAAAGCCTGACCAGTGAAAGTGCTGATACCGCTTCAGGTGTAGCAAGTGCTGCTATAAGATCACTTTGATTTTCCATCTGCCTGATCCGTTGTAAGCTTTTTCTTTATAAGTTCCTGATGAACAAGGGTTAGTATATTGAATACCAGCCAGTAAAGAGTAAGCCCTGATGCAAATCTCATGAA
>JAUVJW010000120.1 GCA_030596465.1 Candidatus Fermentibacteraceae bacterium
CCCAGCATTCTGCCGCGGAGCACAGGATCAGTTGTTTGTACTGAAACATGAAGAGAAGAAAATTTTCTCAATATGGCCTCGTTGGTTTGTCCGGTGGTAAGTGTGATGTAAGTTCCATTTATAAAGGAATACCTTACATCGTCATCCTTGACAAGAAGGGAAGCTCGGAGTCCGGGGGGTTGCTGATCGACGAAGCAGAAAATGCATTTGTTTCCGCACCCTCTTGGAGAGGATCCTGCCAGCTCAATGCCCCAATGTACTCCGGGTCTTCGTTTTAGATTTACTGTTCTGCGGAGAGAACCTCTGCTTATTGAAAGGCTGATAGCTGACGCAGATGACATTGCAAGAAGGTCAACCCAGTCTCTAATTTGTGACTTGTTGCAAGACAGCACCTTATCCCCAGGACGCAGACCAGCCCTGGAAGCTGGCGATACAGGTTTTACTTTCAGAATTGGTGTTCCGGAGAAAGCCATTTATTCCAGTTGAAGCGCCTTTGCCATAACCGGATCAAGCTCAACAGCGAGTTTCCTCTCGGCTTCGGCATGCCCGCTTCTTCCCGTGAATTCGTAGACTCTGCACAGATTAACATGGAAACCCACAATGGCACTTTTATCATTCTGGGTAGTGGCAAGTATAAGCCCCTTGCGGAAATGATCTTCAGCTTCGTCATATCTCTTCATATCAAATGTGCATCGTCCCAGCATCTCTCTTGCCTTGATTTTGTAATCCGGACTGATGAGTACTTTCTCGAACTCCTGAATTGCCTCTCTGTAAAGACCCATTTCTCTGTAGGCAATACCCAGGTCAAAGTGAGTTTCGTAATCTTCTTTAGTAATGCTTGAGTCCACACCTCGCTTGAATTCCATAATAATGTCAGCAAGAGCTTTCTTTGAGGTGTCCATTTTTATGTTATCGATATCATCAAGAATATCAGCTACACCTGTAACACCGGATTCCTTGTGCTCATCGGGTAGTAATCCATTCATGAGTTCACGAGCGTCTTTGTAGTCTGGACATACTTCCACAGCCGCTTCAAGAGAAGCTATGGCTTCATATTGACTATCGTTAAGAAGATATGCTACTGCCAGTCTGTAGAAGGCTCTTGACTGCCCTTCTTTGTCATTTGTGTGTCTGTTTCTGACAATCTCCTTGGCGGCGGAAAGCGATTCCGGGCAGATATCAAGAACTCCTTCAAGAAGTTCAAAGACCATGTAATCTCTCTCATCATTACGGTAAATTTCGGCCGCTCTTAAATAAGCTCCAACAGCTCCGTAGAAATCGCCGACATCGAGAAGAAGGTTTGCCATCTCTATATAACCGAGAGCGTCGCCGGGATCTCGTTCAAGGCGATTTCGCATATCGGCTACCTGTTTGGATAGAGCCTCTCGAACCTGTCTGACGGAAACGAGATTCATTGATACAAGCACATCGCCAAGCCTTGTATCTTCAGGCGCGGAGGATTGCTGGTCAAGAGCTCTGAGAACGTCTCCCGCTTTCAAAAGACCACAGGCCACGAAATATTCACCAATTCTCTGAGGCCCGGTATTTTCCAGCTCTGCAATGCTCCAGTCTTCATCGTCGCCCTGAGTGATATCCTTTAGAATATCTTCGGAAGACTCACTTCTTCCTTCATTAATGTCACTACTGTCAAAAGAAAGATTATTCTGCGGGGTTTTTCCGCCTGAATCAACTTCAGCTTTCTTTTGTTTCTTCCTGGGAGTCGATGCCTTTCGCTTCTTGGACGATGCCGGAGACTCGTCCATGTAATCCGCCAGGGATTCAAGCTGCAGGTCGTCTTCGGATTCATCTTCGTCCTGAAGCAGATCATCCTGATCAAAGGAAAGGTTGGTGAGAAGAGTACTGCTGTCAATATCAGACTCTTTATCTGATCGTTTCTTTTTCTTTGGTTCGGGCTTTTTTTCCGGGGCAGGATGCAGTTTTACGCGAAGCTTCTTCAGCAGTTGCGCGATTTTTTCAATATCAGAAAGATTTCTTTCCATGGAAATAGAGACAGCATAGTCAAGCAACGCTTCATTCTTCTGCTTGTATGCCACCTTTGCCAGGTTACTGACCCATTTGGGAGAATCAGGTTCGAGAACCGTGAGTGCTTTGAGAGCAATGGTTACATCCGGGGAATCAAGTGAAGGTTTGCCTTTAAGATAACTAACATATTCTTTGCGGGCCTGTTCGTGCTTATCCTGCTGAAAAAAGCAGTTTCCCATAATAAGATTAGCTTCTATTTCTTTTGGGAATGCCCTGATGATTTTTCTGCAAATTGAGAGAGAAACCATCTGGAGACCCTCATCGTTGTACAGATTCGCTGAGGTGAGAAAATGCTCTCTGGCTTTATCTTCCTGTTTGAGCTTAAGAAGAATATCACCGACCTTGTTGTGAACAGAAGCATCCTTGGGGTCTTTTTCTACGACAAGGTTAAATATTTTCAGGGCACTATCAAGCCTGCCCTTCTGGACAAGGTCATGAGCTTTCTTTTTCAGTGAAGCAACATTTTCCGTCATTCCCGACAGACCCCCTGTTTTTGTATATATTTTAGGTACTATATACCTTTCGTCCGGCACAGTACACCACCAACACATCCGGGCTGCCCAGATGGTATGGTATAGTTCTAAAATCGGTACAATTCCATAACACGAAATCAGCATCAAATCCCGGAGTAAGTCTGCCCTTGCGTCTTTCCAATCCCAGTGCGGCAGCACCGTTTGCGGTGGCAGATACCAATGCTTCCTCAACAGTAAACCCACACCGACATACTGCCAGACTTACAATCAGGGGCATGGAATCACAAAAGCAGCTTCCAGGATTGAAATCGGTGGCAAGAGCAACCGATGCACCGGCATCAAGCAATTTACGTCCGGGCGGGAAGGGTTTGTTAAGAAAAAGAGCTGTTCCCGGTAGAAGTGTCGCAATAGTATTACTGTCTGCTATGAGTTGAATATTCTCGTCAGATATGGAAAGCAGATGATCAGCACTGGTAGCACCTGCCATGACGGCAACAGCAGCTCCCCCGGTGTCGTAAAACTCATCAGCATGTATCTTCAGAGAGAAGCCTTGTTCAGAAGAGGCAGCAAGATACCGAGTTGCCTGTTCAGGTGTGAATACGCCTTTTTCGCAGAAGATATCTACAAATTCGGCAATCCCCTGATCTTTTATCTGAGGATTTACTTCGGTGATAAGATAGTCGATGTATTCGTCGGGCATACCCCTGAATTCCTCGGGAATCTCATGTGCACCCATGAAGGTGGGCACTATGGTCTGGGGTACTTCACCTGCCACATCTCCAGCGACCTCAAGACATTTCAGTTCAGTGGTAAGATCAAGTCCATAACCGCTTTTTGCTTCTACTGTGGTTGTTCCATTTGACAGCATAATGGAAAGATGATGCTTCATGTTTTCCCGAAGAACAGCGCGGGAAGCAGATCTTGTTCTTTTTACGCTGTTCAGAATACCGCCTCCCGCAGCAGCTATCTCCTCGTAATCAGCCCCGGCCGCCCGCATGGCAAATTCGTCCTGGCGAGTTGCTCCAAAAAGCGGATGGGTATGGGAATCGACAAAGCCGGGGGTTACAACACTACCTCCGGCAGAAACGATTTCAGTATCGCCTTGCAACGAACAGTTTGCTTCCAGCTTACTCATGGATCCTGCCCATACAACACTGCCATCTCTTATGGCTAGAGCAGCATCTGTAACAAGACCAATCCCTGTGGCATTACCACCACTCATGGTTAAAAGCTGTCCGATGTCTTTAAGAACAAAATCTGTTCTAATTTTCACCGGGTGTTTAGCCTTCTGGAATTATGGAAGCGACCTTTCTGGCTCCCATGCGGTGAAATTTGACACGTCCTTCGATCTTTGCGAACAATGTGTCATCACTTCCCTTACCTACATTGAGACCAGGATGGATTCTTGTACCCCTCTGACGAATAATAATAGTTCCACCGCTTACATACTGTCCGGAGGGGGCCTTAACGCCAAGTCTTCGTCCAGCGGTATCTCTTCCATTTCTGGAACTCGATGACGACTTTTTATGTGCCATATCACTACCTTTCTATCTATCTCTGTATCAATTCGCAACAACCATTCTGGTAGATGCAAAAAGCCCACCGGAAATGTATCTCACCTGATACACCCCCGCAGGAAGTGTCGAACCGGCGTCAAACGAATGCGAAACAACACCGGCAGAAATGTTTTTCTCGTATACAGTTCTGCCGGAAATATCATAAATTCTGAGGCTTCCATCAATACCTGTGTCTGAAAGCGAGAAAATACATGAGGTGGTTACCGGATTCGGTGTAACACTCATGCGTATGAAAATGTTGTCTGAAGAGGTGTTTTCAATGCCGCCCGTACTGAATATGAAGTTAACAGGAACCATTTCCTCTGACCCTACTGCGATGCCGTTCTGGCTCTGGGAACCGGAACCGGCAACTGTAGCGACAATATTGTAGGTACCGGGAACAAGAGCCTTGGAGTAACCTCCGTCAACAACATCAGATCTGCAGAAGCGTAAAGGACTGGAGTCAGTGCCATCGGTTTTTTCCACTTCAATAAGTGCGTCAAGAGGGTTTCCCCAGCCGTCGGTAACAGTACCGTACAATCCATAAGTGCTGGTAACACAGAATTCCAGCATAGGCATGTAGTTGGCGTTTGCAATACCGGGCCAGTCCGGATCTGATTTAATAAAAGAAACTTCGATTGTGTGATCAACTGTACCCACTTCGCCGTAAGACCAGTCATTCACATCACCATTTGTGGGATACCAGGCTGCTCCAGGTATCCATACATCCCAGACTCCGGCGCCGTAGTATGCGGTGATAGCAGGGTGGTATGCATAGGCATTGGCCTGGGCTGTGATAAAATCAAGATCCTGAATAGGTTCTGTTTCGCTGAAGTTCCAGACACAATTCACGCACTCCGCTCCGCTATGGAAAGAAAGACCGGTGGCGAAAGGATGTGTGTAGTTGTTCAGTGCGGGCCAGCTCTGCATGGTAATATCTCTCATCGCGGCGGTTTCAGGCTCGGAAAAAGCCGTTGATCCCCCGCCGCCGCCGGGCCCCATATAGCTGCAATTCCTGTTGAGATCAATGCCGTTTGCATTGCTGCGTGTATCATTAACATAACCGTCAGGATTAAGAATACTGATTATCCAGAGTTCGGAATTGTCAACCACATATGTACACATATCGCTGGTACCGTAGTTATCTGTGAGTACTTCCAGAAAGTTGAGACAGGACATTCCCGCGGTTTTTTCGTCTCCGTGAATATTGCCTGTGATCCTGATCTCAGGTTCGGCTTCGTCATCATTCACATTATCACTGACTATTACCGCGTAGATCTCCCGCCCCTCAACCGAAGTGCCAATCTGCTCTATCCTGGCGATGTCCGGGTGAGCGGCAACAACAGCATTCATCGCTGAATTGATCTCAGCAATTGTGGGGTATTCAACCAGTGGTGCAGGAGCTTCTTCAGCAAAAGGCCTGTAGCCCATGTTGCGAAGAGTTGTTTCCTGTTCGCCATTTACATAAAGTCTTACTTTTGTGCCAAATACCCCATCAATAATGTATCCGTTATTATGGAAGTATTCAATATCAATTCTGGTAACATCTGGAACCATAATTGAGTTCCAGCCGGCAGATGCCGCAGAAACACCAATAATAAGCAATAAATATACGTACTTCAATTTGTTTTCCCTTCAGGAATCAATACAAGCTATAAATGCGAGGATGTATAATTATGGTTTACAAAACCATAAAGGTCAACCTTGCCATACAGGGTGTCAATTTAGTAGAATCGAGCTGCGGTCGGGGCGTGGCGCAGTTCGGTAGCGCACTTGGTTTGGGACCAAGGGGTCGCTGGTTCGAATCCAGTCGCCCCGACCATTCTTATTTCAGCAGCGGATCTCCTGCGCTCCAGATGGTTTCAAATGCCTCATCCCAGTCGTGTTCGAGCCCTCTCAACCGGGCTTTTTCCCCCATTGATTTTCTCAGCTCGTCATCTCTCAGGAGTCTCAGTATTGCTTCAGCAAGGCTTGAGGAATCCAGCCCTCTGCATACGATTCCGGTTTCTTCAGGGATAATGATTTCCTGTGGTCCTCCCTTATCGGTAACTATGCAGGGAATGCCTGAAGCCTGGGCCTCAAGAACAGAGTTGCCGTAAGTATCTTTTGTGGATGGAAATACGAAGATATCACAGGATGCGCACACTCTTGAGAAGTCTTCGCCGGAAAGGGTTCCGCAGAAATACCCTCCGTTCCCGAGAAGTTCCCTGCCCAGTTCGCGGATGTAAGGACCATCGCCCGCGAGGAAGAGTTCAACCCCCGGGAATTCCCGCCGTACCTTCATAAATGCCTCAACAAGTACATCAAGATCCTTCTCCCGGGAGATTCTGCCGGTGTAAAGAAGTTTCAGCGTGTCGCTGCTTCCGCCAAAGCGTGACATGAAGTTTTCGGTTTTCCACTCAG
>JAUVJW010000106.1 GCA_030596465.1 Candidatus Fermentibacteraceae bacterium
AACATCTGTTGGATTGTGCGCGATCGAGAGAAGTGAATCCTGCTTGAACAGCAGAGGATCAATTCTGATGTTATAAGCCTCCAGCACATTCCAGGCATGAAAGATGCAGCCTGTTCTGTCCAGTATCAGTCCTCCCTCAATTCGCATTGTCAGTCCGTGTTCTTCCGCGAGTCTTGCCATTTCTTCGCTCATGGGAACGCATGGGCCCGGCAGAGCTTCAGGCACGGGCATTGATCCAATGGTTTCTGTTATCCAGCAAATGGTTTCGTCACTTAAAGATTCGGTAATGGGTCTTGCCGAGCAGGGTTGCTGAACAATGTTCATTATGATGGATAGCTCAACAGTTTGCCCCGGCGCAACAAATGGAATAATTACAGAGAGAAGATCACCTGAAGGAGTAAAATCATTCTCAATAATGGTGATATTCTGGAATGGCGGGTGGGAAACCGGCATAGGCAGTATCACTTGAACGCCCCAGGCTGTGATGTCTCCGGTATTGGTAACAGAGGCTGTAATCACCAGTGTTGTGTCAATTGGTGAAACACCCTGTCTTCTGTTGATCAGCCAGTGGGAAGTATCCTGCGAGGTACTGTTTCCCAGAGCAATTCCGTAAATACGGTAAGCATCTGAAAATCGACCCGCGGCTTCCAGAAGCCGACCAAATTCCAGCATCCATTCTCCGTCCTCGGCAGCTGCCATTTGCGAGTAGTGAATTGCTGCTTCTGGAATGTGACGGATGGAAATAAGTTCTCTGACTGAATCCGCCGGAGATATGGAAAAGCCAAGAAGTAGAAGAAGTATCACTGCCTGAGCCCTTTTGTAGGTTCCAGAACGGAGGCGCGGGCTGCGGGTACAAGTGCTGCCAGGATGCTGATGAGTACGGCAACCCCACCGGAAGTGAATACCTCCAGGAATGAAATTTTCATAGGGAAGGAGTCATGAAAAGAGTAAACATCAGGTAGATGAATAATGTTTGTGGATGCTATCAGCCAGCAACCTGCCAGCCCCAGAAGAATTCCGGATAATGCTCCAGTCAGTCCAACCAGTAGTCCTTCCCACAGAAAAACCCGCAGAATAAGCTGTCGATTGGCTCCCATGGCTTTTAGTACTGCAATATCCCGCCTTCTTTCAACAACGCTTCTGGCTATGGTGCCTGTAATATTGAATGACGCGACCAGAGTAATAAGCAGAATGGCCGCGAAAGCGCCCATGCTCTCAAGCTTGAGACTGGCGTAAAGAGCGGGGTTCCTCTGCTGCCAGGTGAGAACACTCATAGAATCCGGAACAACTTCTTCCAGTGCGCTTACCGTTTGTTCCTGTGTAAAACCTTCTTCCGGTCTAATGAATAAACCGGTATATCCTCCTCCGGGAAGGAACATTCTTGAAGCGGTCTCCAGAGGCAGGTAAACTATTTTTCTGTCATTGACCGGCAGTCCTGTTTCAATGGAGCCCGTAAGCACCGCCCTGCCTACTCCACTTCTTCCGCTGGAAAAAAAAGCGGAAGGTGGGAAGAATAGAATAGTGTCACCTGTGCTGTGCATAAAATCTTCTGAAAGATATACACCCAGTACTGCCCCGGGAAGATCATTTTCCTGAACACCGGGGAAAGATCCCCATATAAGCATGGTGTCCAGGCGGGCTGCCAGGAAATCGCTTTCAGTCACACCTCGAATCAGGCAACCTGCTTCAATATCCCGGGACGGCATTCTTGCGACTGCCTCGCCTTCAACAAATGGAGAAACTGACCGCACCTGCGGAAGTGACTGCAAACTGTGTATAAATGATGAATCATCCGGCAGGGGGTGTAAGTTTGCCGAAAGGATTGCGATCGGTGCGTCAACTGCCTTGACACTTCTGCCTATAAAGTCTGCCAGTCCGGCGAGAATGCTCATTACGATCACCAGAGCCGCCACACCAAGAGTAACCCCGGCAGTGCTGACCACCGAGGCAAAAGCCAGTCTTTTTCTCTGCGGGTGGCGTCTCAAATAGCGCCATGCCAGTTTCCATGAAAGAGTTGCCAGTGGAACCTCCGTTCACCTCTCCGAGTATTGATTATATATCAAAACTGAAGCGACATTGATTAAGGGGGAAATATTCTGTCTGGGATACTTCTGATTTTTGCAGTTATGGCTTTGGAACATGTTACTACATTGGAAGTTGGCGAGCCGTCTCTACAAGAGATGGATGGCATGAGTATCATTTCCCTGCCTGAGATGTACACGATGGAAAGGGATGGAGAGGCCCCGCTTCCCGGTTCCGTTCGGTACATTCCGGTACCTCCGGGGTCAGAGCCCCGTCTTGAATGGACTGTTGGCTCGGTGGGTAATACCGGTTGGGATCGAAATCTGGTCATGGCATCAGCCCCGATATTTTCGGGTAGTGGATTGCAAACCGTCGAGACATTCCAGCCTGTTGATTTTCCCCCGGCGCACAGTCCGGTATCCTTTGAGGTAATTCATCTTCTTGGAACTACCGTTGCCCGGATATCCATATCTCCATTCTGCTACGGAACTCCGGCGAGGTACGCTAAACAGATCAATTACTCCCTTTCTGTTCGTGAAACTTCCGGCGGCAGATCAACTGAGGGAACTCTTCTTCAGAGTCTCTGCCCCGATGCCGAAGTGTGGTGGCCTTACGGGCAAAGATCACTTGATAGTCCCTTCTGGGGGAAACCCTGGGCGAGAATAGGTGTTAATAATACAGGCTTCTACAGCGTTACAGGTGAGGAGCTGGAAGCTTTCGGCTGCACGGTTACAGGTGTTCCATCTTCTTCTCTTTCCATGTTCGCCGGTCCCGGGGCGATGTTCGACCCCGATGATCCAGGGGACGAGCATCAGTTGAGTTCTGTGTCTATAACTGTATTTGACGGAGGCGACGGCATATTTGATCTTTCTGACTCACTGGTTTTTTTCGGACAGGGTTTGTGGCACTGGAATTCTGCGGCGGATTCGCTTTACAGATCTTTCCACAGGTACGATAAAACCAATACTTACTGGCTCACATGGGGTGGGGATAACGGAGCAAGGATTGATCAGGTTATCGTAACTCCATCCGGTGGATCTGAAATAGGGGAAGGCACTATTCCCCTGGGTTTTGAGCAGGAAGTTTTTTGGGAGTATTTAGAGGATAGAACCGGGTGGGTCTGGGCTTCTCTTAACGGGTTATATCCCGGCTATTTTTATCTCAGTGCGCCTTTTTCTTCTGATCTTGCTACAGTAAGGCTTTCTATTGTTAACGAGAATTCATCCAGCCACCGCGTCTGGGCTGAACTTGAGGATGTTCCAATTCTTGATACCACGGGAAATAGCAGAATGGAGTTATTCTCTATTGACAGCGTTTCTGTTTTCAAGGGTGGAAACATACTGAAGCTATGGAATGATCATTCACTGAGCTCGTTTTTTAATTACGCCGAGATTCTGCTTCCCGTAGATCTATCAGTCTCCGCCGGTTACATGGTAACTGTATCTGATTATGTCCCGGGGCTTCATTCTTTAAGTATTGGTTCTGTTTTCACAGATTCAGATATTTATGATATCAGTGATCCCTTTAACCCTCTTGAACTTACAGGGTGGGTTCTGGATAGCCTTGAGGCCCAGATGTCTCTTGCCATGCAGGGAGAGTTTTTAACATTCACAGTCATGAACTCCGATAGATATTTGTCAACAGAGTCAATTGAACCGGCTCAACCGGGGAGAATACTGGAAGTTTCCGAGCCGGCGGATATCATCATTACCGTTCCCGGGATAATGATTAACGGGCTGACAGTTCTGGAATCTGTCTACGCGGCACGAGGTCTTTCAGTGCTTGTTGTGACCTATCAAGAGGTGTACGATGAGTTCGGCCAGGGTGTTTCCGATCCCGGTGCCGTAAGATCTCTGGTGAGATGGGCTCTTGATTCCTGGCCTGACCCGCCACAGGCACTTCTTCTTGTAGGCGATGGTTCAAACGATCCTCTTGGATACTCCACCGGATATCAGACTGTGGCACCTGTTAATGTTGAGGTTGGATCGGGTCTCTGCAAAGACTCGTATTTCACAACTGTTCATACCGGCGGTGAAGATCCTGAGATTCCTGTGTCCAGAATTCCAGCTTCAACAATCAGTGAACTGCTGATAGCTTCAGAGAAGGCCGCTGTGCTTGAGAGCGGGTCTATCCTGGGTCCCTGGGCCAACACCGTGATGCTTGCAGCCGATGACGAGTGGGGTCCGAATTTTAGCTGTAGCGAGTCTCAAAACACAATAATCTGTGAATATCTGGCTGACAGTGTAATTTCGCCATCAACGAATATTGTTAAGCTTTACGAGATAGCGTATCCCTGGCCTCCGGGAACTACGGTGGAAGGTACTCATCCCCAAAAACCTGAAGCCTCAGCTGATTTTATAGAACAGCTTAACAGGGGAGTGATGTATACTTCCTTCTTCGGTCACGGCTCTTACGATCAGATGACTCACGAAAAACTGTTTTCTTCCTCAATGGTCAGCCAGCTCAGTAACGCGCCCCGCTATTTTCTGTACAACTCATTCTCATGCGCGACTGGTTTTTTTGATCTTGCTGCGGGAGATTGTGTCGCGGAAATTCTTCTTTTTCATCCCGGTGGAGGAGCTGCGGCGACAGTTGCATGTACTCGAACGAGTACTACCGGGCAGAACAAGATGTTGTCCTCCGAGTTTATGGGCAGATTGCATCAGGGCAGTTTTACCATTGCCGAGGCTCTCTGGCTTTCACAGCTTTTCACAGACAATCGCAATAATTATTTGTACCCGGCTCTTGGTGATGGTGGAATAACCCTTCCATTGACAGAAACGGTTGGTTATTCCGCTGAACCCGTGGATACATTAAGCAGAGGCCTGGTCAATACGGCAGATGTAATTTTTCCTGAAGAAACTTCTTTTCTGTTCAGGTGTATGGAAAGTGCTGATTCCGTTACTTATGTGAGTCCTCTCAAGCCTGTAAGCGGAGAAAGTGTTGTTATTGATTACCTGTGCTACGGTTCAGAATTTTACAGCGGGATCTTATCCACAGATGAGGATGGAGATGCCACAGTGGAGTTCTTTGTGCCACTTCAAGCCGATACAGGTTTCATGGCCAGGGTCGATGCGACTGGAAGAACCGGAGATGAACTGGGTACCGGCTACTCATGGCCGATTCCTCTCATAGATACCGGTAACTACACAGATGATTCTCAGGGTCCGGAGATTGAACTCAGCTTCCCGGCTTCACAGGGTGGAGAAAGACCATCCATCTACCAGAATGCTGTTATGCATGCGGTGCTTTCCGATCCCTCAGGTATTTGTGTTCTTGGCAACGACGCGGGATCCATCATAATTGGATCTGTAGACGGTGGATATGATGACCTTACTGAGTTGTTTTCTTACAACCAGGGAAGTTACACCACGGGTTCACTTGATTACACCGTTCCAGATCTGCTGCCTGGTACTCATGAAATAAGAGTAGTAGCCCGGGATGGAATGAAAAATACAGGAGAGGCCATTCTCAGTTTCAATGTTCTGGACGGTGATGCGCCATTGCTGGAAAAAACTGGGGTTTATCCCAATCCCGTCAGGGGTCAGAGGGCATTCTTTTTCACAACATCTGCCTCTGGAATAGTTGGTATTACCGTTTATTCAATAGCAGGTCGCCCTGTCTGGAAAGGTGAGACCATTGTACAGGATGGCGTCGGTCAGCTTATATGGAACGGTATGGATTCAGACGGAGACTCCATAGCAGCCGGGGCGTATATCTATGTTATTGAGTTTTCCGGCAGTTCCGGCAGTTCGTCTGCCACTGACATTCTAGTGGTAAGTCCATGATAAACAGAGCAATTGAACTTATCCGAAAAAGCAAAAAACCCGTTATTTTCACCGGGGCAGGGATGTCGCGGGAAAGCGGAATGAGAACTTTCCGCGGAGAAGACGGTCTCTGGAAGAAATACAGCCCGGAGAAGCTTTCTTCAATCTCGGGGCTCAAGGCTGATCCAGAGGCTGTGTGGAACTGGTACAGAATGAGGCTGATGACGGCTAAGGGTGTTGTGCCCCACGCCGGTTACAGGGCTCTTACACACCTGCAGAGTGTAAAAGGGCATCTTCCCGTAATTACTCAGAATGTGGACGGGCTGCACAGGCTTGCGGGGCAGACTGATGTGCTGGAGATTCACGGTTCCATGAGAACTGCTTCCTGTATGGATAAATGTGGGTTTTCCACAGAGCTTACCTCTGAGATACAGAAGAATTCTCTGCCTGTGTGCCCTGATTGTGGAGCAATTTTAAGGCCGGACATAGTTCTTTTTGGAGAAGCACTGCCGGCCGAGATAATTTCAAGGTCATACGAATTGGCAGAGAATTGTGACTTGCTGATCGTTATTGGAACTTCCGTACAGGTCTGGCCCGCTGCGGGAATACCTTTCGCTGCCCTGGAAAACAGAGCAACAATAATTGAAATAAATCCGGTTCAGACGGAACTGCCCCACAGTGATAATGTTATCAGCATAAGAAGAAAAGCCGGGGAAATTCTGCCTTTGCTTGCAGGCCTGAAGGAGAAAATATGACCGTTTTTCCACTGATTGCTGTTCTTGCGGCTTCCTGGAGCGGTACATTCTATTTTGACTCTCCAGGTATTGACGCAGGCGGCATTCCAGTCATAGAAGGCACAGTAAACCTTAATGAACCCGGTGTTCCAATGTACCCTGTAAAGACAGTGTTCATACTCGTTCCACCTGGAGCTGAACCGGTACTTAATTTCTCAGTTATGTCATCAGCTGTATCAATTCATGCTCCTGAAATCCCCAGAGCGGGAATACTGGTTGGATCCGGCCTGGATGCCCGCACAATTCCCGCCGATCCTGTTGACCGTTCTGTTCAAACCGTTGAGCTGGA
>JAUVJW010000084.1 GCA_030596465.1 Candidatus Fermentibacteraceae bacterium
AATACTGATACTGTTCAGTTGCGGAGGAATACCTGCCCTCGGCCACGGAGTATGTATAGCTGATGCTGCCCGACCAGAAATATCCCGGCAGGCGGAGAACTGTGAGTTCTGCTCCCTGGACAGTTGCATAGCTGTTGTCATTTTCATACATGAAGAAGTGGTCGAGACCTTCTGTAGAACCGGGGGAAGTTTGCACCAGCCCATTTATTAATTTTGAGAAAGCGGAAAAAGAGAGGGTGGACAGATCTTCTATTCGATGCCTGACTCCCACTTCGTATGAGATGGTTCTTATTGCATCAAGGTCTGGATTACCCACAATGGAGTAGTTGCCGGAAAGGTTGTAACTGGAACCGGAGAACATCTGATTAAGGTTGGGCATTTGAAAGTAGCGCCCATAGGTTGCGAAGAATACATCTCTTTCGGAAATGGGATGCGTTATGCCAAATCTGGGACTTAACTGGAATTTTACAGGGATCTCGGACGATCCACTTTCCCCTGGAACGATCATTCTGGTATTGGGATTGAAGATATCTGCTCTCAGACCTCCGTTCAGAACCATTGCTCCTGAGAAGTTCATTGATGTCTGTACATATGCAGCCCCGGAGCTTGGATATGCCTTCCATATGCTTACCCAGGTTTGTTCCGGGCCTTTGGAATCTACGCTGAAATCATAAATGTCGAAATAACTGCCTTCTATCCCGGCATTGATCTTCAGTATTGTGTTCAGCTGGCTGGTAATTCCCACCTTGCCTGTTACAACACTGCTTCTTGAATCAAGCCAGATTGATGCATGTGTTCCAGCATGATAGAAGCCCAGGGAATCCGCTACACTTTCCGGAAAGAATTCGCCGAACCACGCAGCAGGAGCAAGACCTTCACCAACATATCCGCCACCTTCATCCCTGATCCTGCGCCACTGGCAGAACTCACTTCTGTCGAAAGAAACCCCCAGCAGCGATTTTTCGCCGATCAGCCTCGAGATCCTTGAGGTTATTCCCCATGTTTCATCAAACCTTATGGGCAGCGCATAATCGAAGTCACCACCAAGATATGGTATGTCTTCTATGTATGCCGGCTGGTCGTAGTTGGACCAGGCCCACTCGTCCCATCCGCTTTGTCTGTAAGAGTACCTTCCCAGGCAACTGATTGTTGTTAGCGGATCCGGGCGGTAAGTGAGGTTAAGACAGCCTGAAAGATTATTCTGCCAGTTGTTCTCCCAGTTACCCCTGCTGTCCTTAAGATTGAAACCGCCGCGTCCCCAGTCAAATGCGGTGAAGACCCTCATTTCTCCGGGAATATTAATTCCAAGAGCTGGAAGAAGGCAGGAAGTCAGTGGCTCCGGCCCTCCGAGTGAAAGCTCACCTGTTGTACAGTTGCTTCGATAATTATCGTTCTCAGAAGGTGCCGAATAGTTTCGCTCTTCAATCTCATAACCGAATGCGGTCAGAGCCCCTGCTCCAAACTTTATGTCTCCGTCATACGAGGAGCCACCTTCTCTTACAACCATCTTTACTATTCCAGACAAGGCGTTGCCATACTCTGCTCCGAACCCGCCTGTTACAGTGGTGGCTTCTGCAATTGCTGAAAGGGGCACATTGGCAGTATAGGCATTTGTTACAGGTGAGCGTACAGAAGCGCCTTCCAGGAGAAAAGCAACCTCACCTGAACGCCCGCCTCTTATGTGTATTTCTCCGCCAACGGTACTTACCCCGGCCTGTCTCTGAAGAACATCAATGATGCTGGACACAGGCATTGTTTCAATCTCGCTGCGATCAACAACATGGATGGTGGAGGGAACGCTTTCAAGAACCAGATTCCGCTGACCGGTCACCGTAATTACCGTTTCACCTGCAGCAGCCTCCTGCATAACAAGATTGATCCTTGTGGTCTGATCGGAAACAACGGTGATGCCCTCTATTGTTACCGCTCCCATACCAACCATACTGGCAGTTATGGAGTAATCCCCCGGAGCAAGCCTGGGAATGTAGTATTCACCGTTGCTGTTGGTCATCGCCCCGAACTGTGTGCCGGCAACCATAACAGTGGCACCAACTATGTGGTCACCGTCAGAGTTGCTTACTATACCGGTAATGGCTCCGGTACTTGATGCGAAGGCGAATGAAGAGAGCAGGAAGAGCAGGAGAATCCTGAAGCAGAGAATGCACTTAAGATTGGAATCGTCCAGATTGTATGAAAGCATTTCCCGCATCACTCCTTCCGGAACTTGATCAGAATTGCAGATTTCAAACGAGAATATTGTTATGTGAACATACAAAAGCAAGTGAAAGAAGCACCAGAGTGATAGGTTGACTGCGCAGTACAGTTGACAATATTGTTCCTGTTGAGCCTCACGCAGGAAGGATGGATTTACCATGGACTCTGTGAAGCATTTTCACATAAGCTGGCTGATTACAGTCTTTACATTTATTCTCTGCTTCGGATCTGCTTCCGCCATGGATGTGGGTGAAACTGTGAATCTTCTTGTTCCTGATATTTCTTACTTCCCTGATGAGTCGCAAACCCGCCAGTTTACATGCAGGGCCGTTACTGAGCATGCTTACTTTCTTGTACAGGATACCACTTTCTTTGATCTTCCCAACCCTGAGGACGAGTTTCAGATCATATGGGACAGCCTGATGACACAGGCGGAGATTGACAGTATTGCTGCGCAGTTTGAAGGCGCGGGCGTGAATGTATTTAGCACGATAACCTCACTTTTCGGGCCCATACCGCAAACGGTAAATGATGATGACAAGTTATGGATTGTGCTGGCAGATGTACCGGATTATTATCCGGTTCCAAACTCGGGCATCGTTCGGCTGGGAAACTGGATATACACATGGCCTGAAGATTTTGATGGTGATGGTAATACCGGTAACAACCATGACAGCTTTTACATAAATCTGGGCGCCTATAAGAATATGCCGGGAGCTACCTGGGAATCTATTCGTGGTTCAATTCATACATGGTCTGTTGCAACCGGACTGGGACAACTCCTCCGGATCGCACACAATCGGATGGAGGATAAGTGGATAGTCAGGGGGCTGGGGGTGGTTGCTCAGTTTTCCTGTTATGGGTTGACTTCTGCATATAACGGCAACATCGGAATTGAATCTTTTCTTGATGCCTTCGCTATGGGTGGAGGAATTGAGCTTACATCCTGGTGCTCCGGCCAGGCCGGTCAAGACTTTGGAGCAAATCAGGGTGGAGAATTTCTCTGGTTCAAGTATCTGGAGCAAAGAGCCGGATCCACTGTGGTCTCCAGGATAGCGCAGTCTGCCGGGACCGGTATGTTGAATATAGCCTCAGCCATTGATCCTTCCATTCCTGACAGTGTATCGGTGGAAACCAATGTCTATCCCCTGTATGAAGACTGGTTGATCACAAACATTGTGGCTCATGCGGCAGGTACCTTTGCCGGAGGAATCTACACATATGATTTTCTTGACGAGATCGGGTTTACTTTTACAATGATAGATGATCCGGCTTCATTTCTTGGAGAATTTGATACCTATCCAATTCCGACCTGGATAGCACCTCACACCTACGGGATAAGTGCTCAGACCTTTGCTGCTCAGTATGCCAGTTTTGAGGGTGATTATGCTTCAGGTGGTAACACAAAAGTTTATTTTAATGGAATGTACAACCAGAACAACGGTTCCGGATCGAACATAAACGGTCGCTGGATCGTTCATCGGATTGTATTTGCGGACGATTCAACCCTGCAGTCTGTTGATTCTCTGGAATTCAACGACCTGTTCAACGGAACATTTGAGCTTGATGGTTACAGAACCTGCCTGGTTCTCACCAACAACAATCCGGGAGGTACCGCTAAGATACGGTACACTCTCAGCCAGGACACGGCATCGAAGAGTCTTTTCCTTTCAGCACACCAGAACGAAATGAACCAGCATTTCCTGCAGGTTTATACTTCGTTGTTTCGTGATGATACTCAAGTTCCATACGGGTACGACTGGGTTGGTCCGAAGCTGGAGTTGTCCAGTCTTACAGCAGATGGCTCACCGGACAGTACGGCAATTCTTGAGATGGATCCATTGACCGGCACCTTATGGACTGGTCGGGCGTATGCCTGGTATGCCGGGAATTTCCAGCTTGTGTGCAGCGGATATGACAGTCTCGGGTTGGTTTGCGGTGATTCACTTCAGTTTGCAGTTGGCTATGGTGGAGCAGATAAACTTGTTCTTGACATTCAGACCGCTGAACTGGAAATTGCCGGAGGCACTCTTTCTTCTCAAACACAGGCAAGTTTGATTGAAGCTGATCCACTAAGTATTTCTGTTGGCAGTGATATTCCCCTGAATGTTACAGGAGCAATTCTTACAGGCATCATTGAAGGACCTGTTTCGGTATATCCCGGTGTGGGGGTGCTTTCTTTTCCCGCCGAATCGTGTGAGGGAACGATCTTCCGGTTTGACGGAGAGCAGTGGCAGGAACTGGACAGCTATTTCCTTGAAGGAAGGATGTATGCATCTGTAACCGACGAAGGAATTTATGTTCTGGGGCAGAGTCCCGGATTGTTTTCACCTGGTATTCTCTCTGTTCCTGTTTTGCAGGGCAGCTTCCCCAATCCCTTTTCATCTATGGTCTCTTTCCGATTCTCTCTGCCTGAAACTTCTGATGTAACTCTTAAAGTATATGACATGACGGGCAGACTTGTAACTGCTCTTGTAAATATGGAGGTGCCTGGAGGTGTGCATACGGTTTCCTGGAACGGCAGAGACAACTGCGGTTCCAGTATTTCGCCCGGAGTTTATTTCGCCAGGCTGGAGGCACCGGGGTACTCGGAAACTCTGAAGCTGGTACGAGTGGGAGGAGGAATGTGATGAAAAATACAATTCTTTTATTTTCTCTGATTTCCCTTTTTCTATTCAGCGCCACATGTATGCGGAATCCATCGGATCTTCCGGAACCGGAAGGCTATGACGGTTTTCTTGAGCTGGGCTGGCAGGCTGTTCAGGGAGGTGAACACCTGGACGCATATGAATATTTCCAGCAGGCAATAGCCGTAGATCTAGCCCGGGCGGAGGGGTTTCTGGGAGCCGGAGTTGCCTGTCTTTTTCTTGAGGATTACTGGAGTCAGGGAGATGCTTTCTTTCAATCAGCCATTCAGAAGGATTGCGGAGGTTCCATAGTAGTACAGTATCAGGATGAAGTGCAGATCCAGGATACAATGTGGACTGTTTTCCAGTGTATCGACCCTGATCTGCCGCAGGATTCTCTGGATGCCTGGCTTCCGTTGACCGCGGATTCCGGTGAGGTCTGGGTGGGAGAACGAATTTACGGCTATCTGTTCGCAAACCAGTTAAGTACTGACCTTCAGTTCAAATTTTCCCCGTCCAACAGTAATGCTGTTGCCTGTGTGGATCTGTTCAATGTACAGAGTGGTGCGTTCTACTGCGGAGACAGCACAGCTTCAGGTTCGGTCTACCTTACAGTTCCCCTCCGTATCCTTAATGTTGGAAAAGGAACTGACTACCATACATGGGTAATGGTTGGTCAGAATATTATTTACGACTATGCTTTATTCAGTACATCCGGCTTGGAAGGACAGATTACCCTTGATGCCCTTGCCGCAAGGGTCATGCTTCAGGAGATCAGAGGAGATACAGGTGATCTTCTTCAGTCTGTGGCATCTACAGCCGGGCTGTTACAGATTGCTCCCAATTATAAATTCGGAACCGGCAACCCTGTACGGGAAGGTGTTTTTGATACGGACATGGTAGATGTCTCGGCTTCGGCTGCTTCTTATGCCTTTGTTAACAGAAATTACACAAATTCCTGGTTTATCTGCAAGCAGGTTGATTACGGGTTGAATCTTGACCCTCAGTCTGAGAACTTTCTGCTGGACCTTCTTGAGCTTTTTGCTCAGATGGGAAGGTAAAGATATGAATACCTCTTTCAAAAAGCCCCTTTCTGCTTTATTGCTTTTACCTGCTGTTCTCCTTTTCGCGGCGGTTTCTTCTCTGGCTGAATCAAAATATCATCAAACGGAATCACTACCATTTCCGGGTGGATCAGACGGACGGCCTTTTGTAGCAACCAGCCTGCACAATCTTTCCAATCTCTGGGCGATATTCTCGAATGTCGGGCTGTATGGAGCTGTGTATTCCAATTCTATGGAATGGCCCGGTGGTGAGGGTTCCCAATATCTCTGGTTTGGATCGATATGGGCATCTGCTTTTGGCTTGGTTGTTCCAGAAGGTGTACCCGGTCCGTATGTCAGCTCTGGTGTTTATCCGCTTTGGAGTTATCTTGAGTACTGGCCCAGTGAGGGCTTTCCTATGATAAAATCAACACCGGGAGCAACTGCCCATGAAGAAACCATCTGGGGTGAAGATGACTGGTCCACAAACAATGAATCACCCATGGGTGTAAGAACATTCCAGCGTGCCTTAAGCTGGAGTACTCCCGGATTTGATCAGTTTGCTGTTAATGAAATAACTGTGACACACCTCAGCGATTCCGGGAACCCCGGAGTCCCTCTGGATGCATTCTGTTTCTCAATACTCGGTGATTGTGACATTGCCACAGCAGACCCCGGTCAGCAATACTATATGGACGATATGGTTTTCTACGATGGTCATGCCATCTGGTGCAACGACCCCTACGCCACCTTTGACTATGAATTTGACTCCGGAATGAAAGCAAGCCAGGCAGATATCTTTGTTTATCAGAGAAACCCCGATGCATCCTGGAGCGACCCTGAAGACGATATCTACTATCACTACAATTACTCTGGAACCGATGGAATAGTTGATGCCGATGTTAATTCGGATGGTGTTTCAGATCACTTTACAGTGTTATTCAAGATAGTGGGCAGCGATACTGTTTACACAACTGAGCTGAATACAGGGTTACAGCTTTTTGCAGATGGCAGACCACCCGGGTTCTGGCATCACACAGTGGGAGATACCATTTATGCTGTTGTTCCCAGAAACATGAGTTACATGTGGGACGGGAATGATCCAACTTCATCCACCGATGACTCCGGTGAGCCCACGGTTTCCCCGCCATGCAACGGTTTTCTTGGCTGGAGACTTCTTGATTTCTGGATAAAGAAAGCCGATGGCACCATTGAAAGACCAATTGATGTTTTGGGATACCCTGTTCCTCTCTCTCACTCCTGGTGGAATACAGATGGTACTCCCTATACTAATGAAGCATCTTACAATTATGTATGGGGAGAAAATCAGGACTTTTGCGGCAGGCAGAGCGGCCCGGCTTATCTCT
Organism: Candidatus Fermentibacteraceae bacterium; assembly: GCA_030596465.1. Taxonomy (GTDB): domain Bacteria; phylum Fermentibacterota; class Fermentibacteria; order Fermentibacterales; family JCC-6; genus Sabulitectum. Next base: position 7,252 of record JAUVJW010000084.1, read on the forward strand.
CCGGCTGGATCGGTGATCCCAGTGCTCCAAAAGCGTTCCTGCCGGCAAATCCAGGTCCATTCCCCATAGTGGATGATAACCCTTTTGCAATGGGTTACCAGCCATATGATTACCAGTTTCTTATGTCTCTTGGACCTGTTGATCTTGCTGATGGAGACAGTCTTCATATCGTTGGCGGCTGGGTTATAGGCGCCGGTCTTGCAGACCTCAGGGTACAGGCAGATAACATGCTTGATGCCTACTACCGTGACGGAGGGTGGGGTGTTCCTGATGTTCCGCCGGTACCCTCATTTTTCTATGAAACAAGTAATGGTGTAGTAGATTTTTCCTGGAGCGATGAAGCAGAGATCTATGAGCCCTTTGGAGGCTATCACCTTTACAGAT
>JAUVJW010000064.1 GCA_030596465.1 Candidatus Fermentibacteraceae bacterium
AATGGTTACAGTAAGGCGGCAGATCAAAACAGATAATCTGTACGACCTTGCGCTCGCCAAGCTCCATGACGGAGATCCTGTTGCCGCTGTTAAGAATGCAAGGGCAATTTTCATAATCTGGCCGGGGGCAACCGTTCTGTCTGATCTTCTTGATAAGCTTGAGGAGTTCAAACCCGCAGACGAAAGTGAGCCAATTGAGGAAATTGAGGAAATTGAGGAAATTGAAGAACTTGAGGATATCGAGCTTGAAGATGTTGTTGAAGTTGAAGAAATTATAACCAAGGTTCCCGAGAAAGAAAAAACATCCCCGGCAGACGCGGCAATAATTTCCATTCGGGGAAAGATATCGCGAAGTGATTTTGCCAGTGCTCTTATAGAGGCAAAGGAAGCTGGGAAAAACCATCCAGAGAACCCTACCATAAAAGAACTTGAGGACAGGCTTGAAAAGCTTTCAGGAAAGAAAAAACCGCCGGTTGCTCCGGTTTCCTCTGTTACGAAGACTGATGAATCGAAAGAAAAACCGGAGAAGAAGAAGCCGGTGGCACTTATTGCCGCCGTTTTTGTCGCGATAGTTCTGATTGTTGTGTTTGTTGTTGTTAAGCCATTTGGCGGTGGTGAAGAGCCTGAAATCGTAATCGGGGAAATGGATGTATTTCAGCCCTACAGTGTATCTTACTCAGTTGACGGTGTTGAAACCTACTCAGTAACAGTTGATGGTCAGGCTGTTGCTGTTCTACCTGACGGATCCTTCCTTGTTGAGGGAGATTCTGAGGGGCTTCGAGTTATAGAGATACGCTCTTCGGGTTTCGAGACCTACAGCGAAGAACTGATTTTCGAGAGCGGTGAAGACTCATCTCTCTCCATTATCCTTGATTCAGTTGGAACCAGTACCGTTCATGTTGTCATGCGGGCCGACGGATCCGACGAAGGTGAAGTTGTCTGGCTTGTTGACGGCGAGGAGGTTGAGAGTTCAATTGATCTTCTTACCGGTATACATGTTTTCCAGGCAGTTCAGGAAGGTTTCAATTCCAATCCCGAATCAATCTTCGTGGACTATTCCGCAGAAGATATTCAGATCTCTCTTGCCCTGCTTTCTCAGGAAGAGTCCCAGATAACACTGGCTCTTGCCGGTGATGTTCCAGGCTCTGCCGTATTTTTCATTGATGGCAACAGGGTTGGTTCGGGCGTCCGGCGAGTCAGCGAAGTTCTTCCATTCGGCCAGCATTCACTGCAGGTGGAAGTTGAAAACTATGAAAGCTGGACAAGAACTATTACACTGGATGCCGGTGGATACAGCGCAACGGTAGCTCCAGTTGCAATAAGCACTACGGGAAGGCTGCTCATAGCGCCTGAGCCATGGGCTAATGTTTCAATTGACGGTGCCAGTGTGGGGCAGACCCCCATGGCGCCCATTGAGCTTGAAGAGGGTTCGCATACTGTATTGCTTACTAATCCCGATTATGAAGATCAGACAAGCACTGTTACCATCACAGCAGGCGAAGATGCCAGTATACGGTATACCGCCTCAGAGGCTCAGCCGGTTCAGCCGGAGGAGATAGAAGAGGAACAACCGGTTATACCTCCTTTCCCGATTTCACAGGTCGGGCCTCAGGTACCGGGTCTTGCCAGGGATATGGGTGATGTTCATGGGTATGTCACACTGGATGTTCTGGTTGGAACCGATGGCAGTGTTAAGGGCGTCACTGTTGTAAACGATGAACTGGGACTTGGGTGTGGAGCCGCAGCCGAAGCTGCTGTGAGCCAGTGGATGTTTAACCCGGCTTCACAGGGCGGAGTTCCTGTTGAGATAACAACACGGGTTCAGGTTCGCTTTGATATAGAGTAGACAATGTACAGAAATACAGACAACTGGATTCTCCATGCAGATGTATACGGGTTGGCCAATGGTTATGAAATCTTTGTGGAAATGCCGGGGGTTCATCGGGAAGATATAGAGCTGGAGGTTACTCCCCTTGCCGTGAAAATATGGGGAGTGAGAAAAATGCCCTGCCGGGCTACAACAGCGCTTGCTATAGAAATTCAGACAGGCAGGTTTCAAAGAGAAATCCACCTTCCGTACAGAGTGGATACAACAAGTGTTTTCGCTGAGCTGAAGCTGGGTGTTCTTTACATAAAGCTTGTAAGACAAAAGCCGGTGAGGGTTGTAGTGCCTGTGCAGTCTGAAGGAAATGATAATATATGATAAAAGGTGGGGATATTCCCGAAATCATACCGATTCATTTGTTTAATCAGGGCATTCTTATGCCCTATACGATTTTGCCTCTCACTGTAACCGATCCGGATATGATTTCAATGATTAATCATGCAGTAAACGGTGACAAAATCATCGGAGTGGTCGCTGAGTCTCCTGCCGGTGTCAGGTACTCCGTTGGCACAGCGGCAGGAATAATGAAGTTGTATCGATTTCCCGGAGATGTGGTCAGGGTAACCCTGAAGGGCTTGTACAGATTCAAGATCATTGAGGATATGGAAATTGATAATGTGGCCAGTGCCAGAGTAGAGAGACTCAGTACTATTTACCCGGATGATGTTGATGAGCTTGAGGCCTGGCGCAGATCAATCGAAGTACAGTTACGGAAGATAATGGAACTTACTCCGGGTATACCGGACGAGCTTCAGCTTATTACACTTCTCCGTGACCCGGAGAGACTGGGATTTGTCGCCGCCAGTGGTCTTGAGGCTCCTGTATTCAGGAAGCAGACTTTTCTTGAGGAAGACAGTATTATTCTCAGGTTTCGATTACTCAGATCCATGATGAACTATGAAATACAGAGGCTGAAACTTCGCGAGCACATTGAAGGCCAGGTTCGGATGGAAATGGAACAGGATCAGAAAGAATACTACCTGAAAGAAAAAATGAAGGTGATTCAGAAGGAACTTGGTGGATCATCAATTAATCCTGATGTTGTGGAACTTTCTGAAAAGCTGGCTAAGAAAGAGTTGCCCAAATCCGCCGCAGATGCGGCTGAAGAAGAACTGAAACGACTTTCCAAGCTTCATCCAGGTTCTCCTGAGGCCGGTGTGGCCAGAAATTACATAGAGTGGATTCTGCAGTTGCCGTGGCTGGATAGAACAGAGGATCGTCTTGATATCGATGAGGCGGAAAGAATTCTTAACGAGGATCATTACGATCTCAAGGATGTCAAAGAGAGAGTTCTTGAGTTTCTTGCGGTAAGAAAGCTTAATCCCACGGGTAAGGCACCCATTATCTGTTTTGTCGGACCTCCCGGTGTGGGCAAAACCAGCATGGGCAGATCCATAGCCAGGGCTCTTGGAAGGAAGTTTATCAGATTGAGCCTCGGAGGAGTTCACGACGAGGCGGAAATCAGGGGTCACAGAAAGACCTACATTGGAGCTATGCCGGGAAGGATAATCCAGGGTCTTAAGGAGGCTGGAACATCCAATCCTGTGTTCATGCTGGATGAGATAGACAAGATAGGAAGAGATTTCAGAGGTGATCCCACCTCAGCTCTGCTGGAAGTGCTTGATCCCGAGCAGAATTTCTCATTCAGAGACAACTACTTGAATACGCCCTTTGATCTCAGTTATGTCAAATTTATAACCACGGCAAATACACTGGATACAATTCCCGGACCTCTGCGGGATCGAATGGAAATCATTCGTATTCCGGGATACACAGAAGATGACAAGTACGAAATTGCCCGGAGATATCTGGTGAAAAGACAGGTTGTGAGAACCGGTCTTTCCGGAAAACTGATAAGATTCAAAGAGGGTGGTCTTCGCAGTATTGTAAAGCGATATACCCGGGAAGCAGGAGTAAGAGAGCTTGAGCGTTCCATAGGCGCCATCTGTCGAAAGCACGCGGTAAAAGTGGCTGGCGGTAATCAGAAAATGGTAACTATTGCAGAAAAAAGCGTTCCTGATTACCTGGGTTCATGGAAGTTTACCAGAGAAACAAGTCTACCCAAACCGGCAATCGGGGTTGCCACCGGTCTTGCCTGGACAGCAGTGGGAGGCGAGATACTTATGATAGAAACACTTCTCCTTCCGGGTAAAGGTAAACTTATTCTGACAGGTCAGCTTGGCGATATTATGAAGGAATCCGCTCAGGCTGCTTTGAGCTGGATAAGAGCAAGCAGGAGAGATCTGCGCAATAATCCTTCTGAATTTGATATACACATTCATGTACCGGCGGGAGCTACACCAAAAGATGGTCCCTCTGCCGGGGTGGCGATAACCGCCTCAATTCTCAGTGCTCTGTGCGAAAAGCCAATTCAGAATCGAATTGCCGTTACGGGAGAGATAACTCTTCGTGGAACAGTACTTCCCGTTGGAGGTATTAAGGAAAAGGTTCTCGGAGCTCTTTCCGCTGGAATTAAGAGAATTCTGCTTCCGGTGGAGAATATGAGGGATCTTGAAGATGTGCCCGAAGCTCAGAGAAAGGCAATGCAATTTGTACCCATTTCAGAAATTGCTCAGGCAATGGAGCACTTAATCATTTGGGGTGAATAGCTTGACAAATTCAATTCTAACTGGAATCGCGATTCTTCTCATTTCTGTCGCGTGTGGTAACAAACCTGTTGATATTCTAGTGGCCGCGGATGGAACAATTATTACAGGGGATCTCCAGACTATTGGATCCGGGGAAGCTGTTTTCTCCGCGAGAGTGGTTGATATACCGGATCAGGGACGCATCTGGTGTCTTGACGGAAGCACTTTTGCCGGTGAGATAACGGCCTCCGGCGGGGTTTTCAGATCAGGTTCCTTTTCTGTTCCCGAAGATTCTGTTTACCTGGTTGTCTGGGGAAACACAGATATCCATCAGGAAACATTTACTGTTGATGCTGCATTGGGATGGCAGAATACCGGGATTGAACTGATTCAGGGAGAGATGCTTTCTCTTCACAGCACGGGATTAGTTGCTACAGAAACAGGCACTGCCACTCCCCGGGGGCAGGAAAAATTCTCTTCCTCAGTCTCGCTGGTTCCCGGCGCAACCTCGGGTCAGCTTGTCTTCAAGGTGGGAGAAAGTGGTCAGCCGGTAGCAGCCGGTGACACCTGGATTGGAGAATCACCAGGCGACGGTACTCTGATGCTTGCGGTTAATGTGCCTCTGGAAGGCAGTTTATGCTCTAGAGGTGTTTATACGGTAACAGCATACGCCGGCACCACAGGCAGCCAGCCGGGCACAGTTGCATTTTATCCGGCAGGCAGGTAAAATCAACAGGTTGACTTACCCATGGTTCTTAGTTTAGAATTTATGAAGTTATGATATTGGAGAATGCGCTAATATTAATTGCTGGAGGTGAGCCGATGAAGTATGCTACTCTTTTGTTTGCATTGCTTGCAACTGCATCAGTTGCAAGTGAGTATGTTGTTGGTTATGGTGATACTCTCTCTGATATTTCTCTGCATTATTACGGCACCTGGGAAAAATGGGTTGATATTCTTGAAGCCAATCCTGAACTGCAGGGCGCTGAATATCTGGTTCCTGGAATGGTACTTGAAATTCCCAATGTTACAGGAGTAACTTCAGCATCCGGTTCAAGCAGATATGTTACCGAAATACCTGCCGGAGCAGTTCTGATCAGATCCAGCGAACCCGTTATTTCTCGAATTCAAAGAGAATCAGCTGGATTTGTCAGTTACTCTCATCTGAATCCTGAAGGGTATGTTCTTGCTACAAACGCGGAGGAAGAAGGCGTTTACAGACACATAACCGCTCTTCCAGGTGATTTGCTGGAGCTTGATTTCGGTGCGAATCAGGGAGTTGAGGTTGGAAGAGTTTATCATGTCCTTCGCCAGTGTGAGGAAGTAGAAGATCCCGATACAGGAACCAGAGGACATATCATCAGAGTTGCCGGGGTTTGTCAGGTGGAGAGTATTACGCCTTCCACATCAATTGCCAAAGTGCAGCACGGCTATCTCCCCATTCTGGAAGGTGACATGCTCATGCCTTACCAGGCAGCGGGCGATATTTGTATTCAGAATGAGCCTGGAGTTGATCGAGGGCTGATCTGGGTACTCGGTTTTAGAGATCCCGATAGAGATTGCGCTTTTACCTATGATGTTATTTACCTCAGTGCCGGAAGTTCTCAAGGTATCAGCCCCGGGGATGTATTTACCGCTTACTCGGCCAGTGAGCAGGTCAGAGATGTTAGTGATCAGCTGGTATACACAGCGGAAATTCCCATTTCTGATGTCGTGGTTCTTACCACTGAGGCAAGAAGTTGCGCTGCTCTGATAGTGAGCACAAGAACCGCTGATCTGATTGAGTTGGGAGACAAGCTGTATCTCAGTCGAAGTCAGGTTGATTGAGGCACCTGAAATGTTCTGGAAAATTGTTTTAAGGGGAAATAATCCTTCAGGCAGGATTCTCGCGGTTTTGTATGCCAGAACCGGGGAGACAATTGACTCTGTTCGCAAGATGCTTAATTCTCCTCAGGGTATGGTTCTCCAGACGGGTTTGTCCAGAGAAAGAGCTGATGTTCTCTCCGCTGAACTCCCCAATGATGGTTCAGTGCAGATTTATACGCAACGGGATGAAGTTGTGTGTGTTCCGGTTCTTATGGGGTATCGTCCGGGAAGTCGGGGCAGGCTCAGGATTGCCTTGCAGAAACTGAGTCGACTACCTACTGAGGAAGTAATTCGGTTTCTGGCGCGTATTCCTATAGCACTTAAGTCAGATGCCGACAGGGCAACGGCGGAATCGATTAAAAAGATTCTGGAGAAGGCTGGAGGGATTGTGGAGATCAGGTCTCCGCAGGATTTGGTTGGTGTTTCCAGCAGGAAGAGCCGTTCCGTATCTTCTTATGAAGCAGTTACAGCCAAACAGGAAGAGAGCACAGAACCCGTATTTAATACCCCTGGCGCGGATCGTCCTCCAGTGGTATCCGATACCGGCAATTACAGTCCGGAAAAAAAGAATGATTATATACAGCCTGATTCTGTAAATTTCCAACCACCTCCGTCGGCGCGGCTGGAAATTCCTCCGGCGGCGGAAGCGGGAAAAGTTGATGATTTTGTTTGTCCCGTTCCACATGTTATCAGGTTCACTGTGCCGGCTGCTCCAATTCCTGCGGTAATTCCCGTTCAACACTTCAATTTCATCCCCCCGGAACCGGGACGATCTGTGAAAACAGTGTTGATTTACCTTTTCCCGGTGGCTCATGATGATAGAAAAAAGGCTCATAGTGTATTGTGTAAGTTACTTAATCTATCTCCGGAAAAAGCACAACATCTCATCGATAATGCTCCTGCTGCCCTTGCGGGTTTCAGTGAGCGGATAGATGCTCTTGTAACCATGTCAGAACTTGCTGATTACGGGATTCCAGTATCTCTTGTTGCGGGATCATCTTCCAATATGAACTCTTCTCCCGGGAGATCGCTGTTTGGGTGGCTGAATGGACACGGACGAATATCTTGATGGATTTCTGACCTGGGCTGTTCTGGTTAGAAACCTCTCTCCCAATACTGTATCCGCATATAACAGGGATCTGATTGAAGCTGCCGAGTTTGTCGATGATCTCGTTTATGCTGATTCAGCACAGCTTGGACAGTGGCTTCAGCATCTTTCAAAACAGAAACTGGCTCCATCAACTATAACGCGGAAGCTTTCCTCATTGAGAGCATTCTACTCTTATCTGACTCAGAGAGAAATAATCAAATCAAGCCCCGCCGCGAAGATCAGACCTCCATCAGCAATATTCCGGGTACCGCATTGTATTTCGGTGAAGGAAGTTATCCGGCTTATTGAGGTCTGGACCGCTGAAGATGCTCTTTCGGTCAGGAACAGAGCTCTTCTGGAACTTGCCTACGGTTCCGGTCTTCGGGAAGGGGAGCTTGTCTCTCTTACGGTGGACAGGCTCAGCCTGGACGAAGGATGGGTGCGTCCGATGGGTAAGGGAGCCAGGGAGAGGATGGTTCCCATGAGTTCACCCTCTGTTCGGTGGATCGGTCTTTATCTGGACAGGTGGCGGCCTGATATATCAGGCTGTTACAGTGGTAAAACGGTGTTTCTAACAAGAAACGGTAACCCTCTTTCCAGGATGACTGTCTGGAACATTGTGCGTAACTCTGCCGTAAAAGCGGGAATAACATCCAGAATTCATCCACATATGCTTAGACATTCCTTCGCTACTCATCTGCTGGAGGGAGGGGCTGATCTCAGGGTTGTACAGGAGCTTCTGGGACACTCTGACATTAGAACCACGGAGATATATACTTCAGTGAGCCGGAAGCGACTTTCTGATGCTGTAAACAAATACCATCCGAGGGGGACAGGAACTTGGTAAAATTTCCCGCTGAACTGCAAAAACTTGACGATCTTGAGACTCTGTTCAAGCGTGCCGCTGCCCGTTCTGCCCTGGGCAGATCCGG
>JAUVJW010000012.1 GCA_030596465.1 Candidatus Fermentibacteraceae bacterium
AGAAGCATAATTCTTGCCAGTGTGTTTGTCTATCATTATCATGCATTATTGCTGCTAATCACGCCTTGCTGCATGAGTATAGATTTTTGTATGGCAATCTGCAAGACAATTACCTGCCTTCTTTTTTGTATTTCTCAAGACGACGGTGAAGGGTAGTCTCATTGATACCGAGAATTCTTGATGCGGCTCTTTTCTCTCCACCTGCCTTTTTCTCCAGAACATAGTATGTCCAGGCTTTCTCAATCTCTGCGAGAACTGGAAGTTCCGATTCATTATCCGGTGGTGTTCCTTCAGCGGCAGTAAGTGTTGAAATCTGTCCTGTTGCTTTTGCGAGAAGACAATCTGGAAGTTCATCAGCCTGTATTGTGCTGGTGCTGGACATCACGCAAACCCTTTCGACAATGTTCTGCAGCTCTCTTACATTCCCCGGCCAGTTGTACTCTTTAAACACTTCGAGTGATTCTTTTGAAAGTTCTTTACCGGGATAATTCCCATTGCTGAGAAAATGTTTGATCAGCAGGGGAACATCTTCTTTGCGTTCCCGGAGAGAGGGAACATTCAGAGGTAGAACATTCAACCGGTAGAACAGATCTTTTCTGAATGAACCATCTTGTACCATTTCCTCAAGATCCTTGTTGGTAGCACAGATCAGCCTGCCCTTGAAAGGCTTCGTTACGGTATCTCCCACGGCCCGAACCTGCTTCTCCTGTATTGCTCTTAGAAGCTTTACCTGAAGATCCTTGTTTAACTCACCAATTTCGTCCAGAAAAAGAGTTCCTCTGCCGGCTGTAATCATCAATCCTTCTTTGTCTCTGTATGCTCCGGTAAAAGAGCCCTTTTTGTGCCCGAATAGCTCACTCTCCAGAAGGTTTGGAGAAAGACTGCCGCAGTTGATTCCTATAAAGGGATCATCTTTTCTGATACTGTTGTTGTGAATTGCCTTCGCGATGAGTTCTTTGCCGGTACCGCTCTCCCCTGAAATTAAGACCGTACTGGGCTGATCCGCAACTTTTCTAACCATTTCAAGAAGCTTGATTATCGGCTGAGAACGTCCGATAATGCCCTGGAAGTTGTACTCTTTGCTAAGCTTCTGCTTCAGAGCCCGATTCTCAGCGGTCATTCTTTTCTCCCGCACCGCTTTTTCAACAGCAGCGAGCATCTGACCGGTTTTGAATGGTTTAAGAAGGTAATCGGAAGCACCTTGCCTTACAGCCTTTACCGCGGTATCCACGCTGGAGAAGGCAGTCATGAAAATTCCCGCCATATCCGGATGGATCTGCTGCATTTTTGCAAAAAGCTCCAATCCACTCATTGCGGGCATCTTTATGTCTGAGATCAGCACATGAACAGGTTTCTGCTCACTCCACTTCAGAGCTGCCTCCGGATGGGAGAAACTTTTTACGTTATATCCATCCTGCTCAAGCAGAATACTCAGCCATTCAACCATGGATTCTTCATCATCCACAAGCAGTATAGAAAGTTTTTTCTTATCCATTTGTATCCCCTCCCGCAACCGGAATCTCTATTCTGAAAAGAGCACCGTTTTCTGCTGTATTTTCTGCCTCAATAGTGCCACCGTGCTCACTTATTATTCTCCTGACAATATACAGCCCCAGACCGGTTCCCTGATCTCTGGATGTTTTAAATGGCTCCCATATCTTCCCTATAAAGTTGTCGGGTATTCCGGAGCCGTTATCTTTAACTGTGATACAGACGAATTTATCGTTATTGATAAGGGAGGTTTCAATGGAGATCACAGGCTCCGATACAGTGCAGAGCGCTTCAACCGAATTCCTCATGAGATTAAGCAATACCTGGCCCAGTCTAACTCTGTTTCCAAATACAACCGGTTTCTCCTCCGCCCGGTAAACCTGCAGTGAAACTCCTCCGGCAAAACCGTGCATTGCACTTTCAACACTGTCCATAACCACTTCATTTATATCAACTTCTGTAAAAGGAAAGTCGGCGGTACTCCTTGAAAGAGAAAGATAGCCCTCTATAAGCTCTGAGACGCGTCTGGATTGTTTTTCAATCAGTGATGCCATTCTCTCTGCTTTTTCCCTGTCAAGTTTACCTGTGGCAAGAATCTCGGCGGCTCCGCTCATTGATGCGAGGGGGTTCCTGATCTCATGAGCCATGGTTGCACTGAGTCTGCCTATAAGAGAGAGTTTGTCACGCTCCTCAAGTGCGGCCTGATAGTTGCGAAGCTCAGTTGTATCAGTAAGAATAATAATTGCTCCATCGGTATCACCGTAATGATTAAACCTGCATTCTATGACTCTTTCTTCAACCACAATGTCAATTCCAGGTGGAAAATCCCTGTTGCTCATAAAGCTTCTAACTATTTCGCCCAGTTGTGATTCTTCCATTGGTTCATCTGTTCCCAGAAGCTCAGTTGCCGCTGGATTAATACTGATCACATTTCCATCAGCACCTACAACAACAACACCGTCATGAAGGCTGTCCAGTATGTGTCTGCTTCTTGCTTTAAGCTCAGTCAGGTTTTTCAGTACTCTTTGAAGATGACCGCTCTCTGTATAAAGAGACTGGGCAAGCATTCCTGACCCGAGGCCCGAGGAAACAAGCAGCAGACCGTTTATGAAAACCCTCAAAACAATGTATGTGGTTGAAAGCTTAAGCTGACCGGTCTGAATCAGTGTTGCCAGAAGAGGACTGAGCGTTGTTTTCGGTCCCGGTACATTCAAGGCAATTATAGAGAAGGCCGCGGCCAGTAAAACATCTGCTGCTGCCGCGGAAAGACCACCTGGAACCCCGAGATAAAAACCATAAGCAAGAACATGCACAAGAAGAAATGGAGTGAATGGCCCGTCAACTCCCCCGCTGATGTATATGATTGTTCCCAGGAGAAGGGCATCAAGAAAAAGCAGAAACCAGTAAGGTTTACGGCTTTGCGGATTCCGTTTCATGATCATGACTGTAATCAGCGAAGAGAGAAGCGCAGTTGCCGCGACAAGAATATAGACAACGTTCAGATCCCGTTGATCCATGGCGAAAATTCCCGAGAGAGTAAGTATTCCCAGAACAGAAAGACGCCCTACCTGCAGCCAGGTACGGCGTCTTCCACTGATAACCATGGATTGGCTCCGGTTCGTATTAACCGCCCACCTGCTGAATCATATCGAAGATCGGCAGGTACATGGCAATGACCAGGCCCCCAACGAATCCGCCCAGGAACACAATCATTAGTGGCTCTATCGTGGAAGCCATACCGTCGACCAGAACCTTCACCTCTTCATCGTAGAAATCTGCAACTTTAACAAGCATCTCGTCCAACCCGCCGGTTTCCTCTCCAACAGAAATCATCTGAGTAACCATTGAGGGAAACACACCGGATTCTTCAAGCGGACCCGCGATGTTCTCTCCGCCGGAGATACTTACTCTTGCTTTCATGATAGCATCGCTGATAACCCTGTTGCCTGCGGTTTTTGCTGTAATGTTAAGCCCGTCAAGAATAGCAACACCGGATGCTGTAAGAGTTCCAAGAGTTCTTGTAAACCTGGCGATTGACATTTTTCTGTTGATCGGTCCGAAAACGGGTAGTGACAGTTTTATGGTATCAATTACCTTCTCTCCGCTGTTCGTCTTGTAGTAGGTTTTGTAGGCAAAAATAATACCACCAATGCCAAGAAGGATGAACACAATATAGTTCTGCACGAACACGGACATGTCTACAACCACCTGTGTCATTGCTGGAAGTTCGCCCCCCATGTCCTCAAACATCTTCTGAAAGATCGGAATAACAAACAGGAGCATTGCAAGGGTTGCTACAAGAACGACCACAAGAACCACAACCGGATACATCATCGCGCTCTTGATTTTTGACTGAAGAGTGGCAGCATCTTCAAGATAGTCTGCCAGTCTGGAAAGAATAGTGTCGAGAATACCGCCCTGCTCACCGGCGGCAACCATGTTAACATAAAGCTCACTGAACACCTTTTTGTGCCTACCAAGAGATTCAGCCAGAGTGCCGCCCTTCTCAACATCACTCGTAACATCAACAATGATGTTCTTGAAAACCTTGTTCTCCTGCTGTCTGCTGAGGATCTGAAGACAACCCACCAGGGGAAGGCCCGCGTTGATCATAACGCTGAACTGTCTGGTAAATGTTGCAAGCTCCTTGTTTTTAACTCCGGATCCGATAACTCCAAAGGTGGACAAATCAAATCCACCCTTGACATTGGTAACTGTAACCCCCCGGGCTTCCAGGAGTTCCTTAACCTCACCACGGGATTTCGCCTCCATGGTTCCATTCAAGGTCCGTCCCTGCCGATTGGTTCCCGTCCATTGAAATTCGCCCATAGGTCCCCCCTTTATAAAATCTCTCTTCCTGTCACCATCATCTGCTCAAGTTCAATGGGATTCACTGACCTTTCCAGAGCTGACTCTTTCGTGATCTCCCTGTTGTAGTATAGTCTGTAAAGAGACTGATTCATAGTCTGCATTCCATACTTGTGCCCTGCCTGCATCATACCGTCGATCTGATGGAGTTTATCATCTCTTATTGCGGCTTTCACCGCAGGTGTACATATAAGCACTTCGGCGGCAAGAGCCCGTCCAATACCCCTCTGGCGGGGTATAAGCTGCTGAGTAAGCACCCCCAGCAGAACAAAAGATAACTGACTTCGAACCTGTGACTGACTTGCCGAGGGAAATGTATCAATAATCCTGTTGATTGATTCATAGGTAGAATTGGTATGCAGAGTTGCCAGGGTAAGGTGACCTGTTTCAGCAATATTCAAAGCCACACTCATTGTTTCAAGATCTCGCATCTCACCGATCAGCGCAACATCCGGATCCTGACGAAGCAGATACTTTAGAGCCATTTCAAATGATTGGGTATCACTGCCTATTTCCCGCTGATTCACAATACCTTTATCATGATGATGCACATATTCGATCGGATCCTCAATTGTCATGATGTGACAACGACGGCTGCCGTTTACTCTTCTTATAACGGAAGCCAGTGTGGTGGATTTGCCGCACCCGGTAGGACCTGTTACCAGTATCAAGCCCTGTCTCTTGTCCGCAAGGCTGGTAATTATATCAGGAAGCCCCAGTTCCTCGAAATCCATTATCTCGTAGGGAATAACTCGAATGGCGCAGGCAACACATCCGCGTTGTGTAAATACATTAGCTCGAAATCTGGATAAACCCTTGATACCGAATGCTAAATCCAGTTCCTTGTTAAGCTCAAAACGCTTCTTCTGATCGTCTTTCAAAAGACTGTAAACAAGTGACTGGGTCTCGTTTGGAGTAAGAGGATCATACTCCATTCTAACAAGATCCCCATCAATCCTGACTGTGGGGGGAGCACCAACAGTAAGATGAAGATCAGTGGCTCTTCTCTCCATCATTTCCTTCAAGAGCGTTTTAATATTCATACTACCCTCCCTGGCGGGGCCTGGCCCCGGAATAATACTACGACGATATGGAGCTGATCTGCTTCTCCAGTTTGTAATTCATCGCTGCAATTTTTACATTTTCTTCGTCATCAGTAGTTCTTCTTGTTACTTCTTCAAGAGTAATTATTCCCTGCTTCAATTTTGCTACCGAGTCCATCCTCAGTGTACGCATTCCGTTCTTTACCGCGAGTATTCTCAGATCAGAAGCGGAAACCCGGTTAATCACCGCCTGCTTCAATTCTCTGTCAAGTGTCATTACCTCATAAATGCCTTTTCTGCCCTTGTAGCCTGAACCCCCGCATTTACTGCATCCCGCGCCCCTGCGGGTCTGTACACCGGACATTTCCGCAGGATCAATACCCGCCTCGGAAAGTTCTTCATCAGACCAGGTATAGGGTTCGCTGCACTTCGAGCAAATTGTCTTGACAAGCCTCTGAGCCATAATAGTTCGTACCGCGCTGGCAACAAGAAAAGGTTTGATACCGATATCAATAAGTCTGTTGATCGTGCCCGGCGCATCGTTTGTATGTATTGTGGAGAAAACCAGCTGCCCTGTCAAGGCCGCTTTTATAGCAATAGACGCGGTTTCAAAATCTCTGATCTCTCCAACCATTATTATATTGGGGTCTTGTCTCAATATTGCTTTCAAAGCTGCTGCGAAATTGTATCCCATGCCGAAATCAATCTGCGTCTGGATAAGACCATCTATATTGTACTCTACCGGATCTTCAGCAGTATGAATATTAACCGAAGGGGTATTAAGCGAACTCAAGGCCGAGTAAAGTGTCGTGGTTTTACCACTGCCTGTGGGGCCTGTGACAAGAACAATGCCAAATGGAGAGTTCACCCCGGCCAGAAAGGTCTTCAGAGCATCCTCGGGAAATCCAAGCTCTCTGAGATCAAGCTGCAGGTTGCCTCTGTCAAGAATTCGAAGCACAATCTTCTCACCATCAATCGCGGGAACGGAATTCACCCGGAAATCAATAATTCTGTTATCCACTCTGGCTTTTATTCTACCATCCTGGGTGCGTCTGCGCTCGGCGATATTCATGCCGGACATAATTTTCAACCTGGAAAGAATTGGGTTCTGCATCTTCGGATTAATCTTGTACATCTCTGTACAGATACCGTCCCGCCTGAATCTGATCCTGAGATATTTTTCGAAAGGTTCAATGTGAATATCAGATACTTCTGTGCGTACCGCCTGGGCAATCATACCATCAACAAATTTTATTACCGGCGCATCGGATCCTTCTCCCAGATCTTCTTCCATATCAAATTCATCGTCGAATTCATCGCCTTCAAGACTGGATACCTGCTCAAGATTATCTTCGTCCTCATCATACTCGTCCAGGGTTTCATCAACACTGACCAAAGCATCAATCTGCCCGTAAACATCATCAAGAGCTCTTCTTATAGCCGAAGGAGCAGAGGCATAAATCACCACTTCCATACCTGTTGCAAACTTGATCTCGTCTATTACATAAAGATTCGCAGGATCTGCCATGGCGGCAGACAGTGTTTTGTCTTCTACCCTTACGGGAACCACCATGTTCTCTCTGGCAAATGCTTCGTTAAGCATCCCGGCATTTTTCGCGCCAAGTCCTGTTTCATTAAGGTAAATCGGGTCGATACCGTAGATTTCAGCAAGAAATTCGGTAATCAATTCCTCGGTTACCTGCCCGTTAAGAACAAGCGCCTCAGCAAGAGAAGTTTCGCCCGGACCCCACTCCCCCGCAATCCTGTTAATGTCTTCCTGTTCAACAAGACCCGACTGCAGCAAAACCATGGCCAGGCGATTATACATTCGAAACAGTCTCCCTGATTACTTCATCAAAAGTTGTCAAACCCCGTTCCAGTTTTCGAAGAGCAGCTTCTCTAAGATTAATCATACCCTTTCTCAATGCCGCCTTTTCAAGATCAACACTGTTTGCGTCGCCCTCAATGAGACTGCGCATCTCATCATCTATCTGCATAACCTCGTAAATACCCGTTCGCCCACTGTATCCGGTTTGATTACACTTCGAGCATCCGGTACCCTCATAAAAGGTAATCCCCTTGAATCTCTCCGGAGCAATACCTGCCTCAATCATAGCTTCCCTGGGAACCATAACCGGTGTTTTGCAATTATTACATACTTTTCTTATCAATCTCTGACTGCATATGCAAACCAGTGAAGTACTCAGCATGTACGGCTCTGTTCCCATATCAACAAGTCTGTTAATAGTACTTGGGGCATCGTTCGTATGTGCCGTTGAAAGAACAAGGTGACCGGTAAGAGCGGCACGAATGGCGATTTCACTGGTTTCCTGATCTCTGATCTCTCCAACCATGATGATGTCTGGATCCTGTCTGAGGTATGCGCGAAGAGCTTTGGCGAATGTAAGACCCACATCGGTATTCATCTGAACCTGATTGATGCCCTTCAGATTGAACTCAACAGGGTTCTCGGCAGTCATGATGTTAACTCCAACATCATTCAACTCTGTAAGAGCGGAATAAAGCGTAGTCGTTTTTCCGCTGCCACTGGGGCCTGTAACCAGTACAATTCCATAGGGACGCTTGATGCCCCTTCTGAACTGATACAGAGTATCTTCCTCAAACCCGAGAACATCAAGATTCAGCTGAACCTTTGAGCGATCAAGAAGACGGACCTCAACCTTCTCTCCGAAAAGAGTTGGCAGTGTTGAAAGCCGCATATCAACAAATCGATCCCCGACTCGAACTTTTGTTCTTCCATCCTGGGGGAGATTATGCTCTGCAATATTCATATCACCGAGGATTTTAAGTCGACTGACCATTGCCTGTCTATACTTTCTGCTGGGTCTCATTATTTCGTGCAGAACGCCGTCAATTCTGTACCTGATTCTTATGAACTTCTCAAACGGTTCAAAATGAATATCGCTGGCACCTCTTTTAACTGCGTCCGCGATAACGCTGTTCACCAGTTTAACAACGGGAGAATTGGAGAGGTCTGTTGAAAGGTCCTCTTCCTCTTCCTCCTCCTCTTCATCTTCTATCAGAGAGAAAAAAGCATCATCGCCCACAATGAGTTCGTCGTCGGTGGACCCCAGTTCTTCTTCCCTCTCCTTCTCTCTTTCAACATCCTCGATAGGAACTATTGCGTCTGTTGCGCCGTAGAATTTGTGCAAAGCCCTCTGTATCATTGAAGATGCGCATATATGAGGTTCAATCTCCATGCTGAGAGAAAATCTCAAGTCGTCAATGGTAAAAAGGTTCTGGGGGTCTGCCATGGCAAGAACAAGTTTCCGGCCTTCTTTTTCTACAGGGATAACTTCGTAACGCAGGGCAAGTTTTGCCGAGACCAGATTCAATACATCCTGGGGAATATCAATACCGTCAATGTTAACGGCCTCAATACGATTCTGTCTCGCAAGATAGTCATTCAATTTAACTTCAGATATCAGGTTCATCTTTACCAGGTTGTAGCCCAGCCTGCCACCCTCGTTTTTCTGATGTTCAAGGGCATTCGCAAGCTGTTCCTGATCAAGAAGCCCCGCTTTAAGCAACATCTGGCCCAGTTTCATTCAAACCTCTTCCCTGCCTTAAATAACTAAATATGGGCACACGAATACATATCTTTTAATGATAAAGCCCGAATGTCAATAGCTGGATTAGAAATTGATAGTTACTGAAAAATTCAGACCTACATCTTTCTGGTCATACTGGTTGTTTACCTTGTCTTTTTTCCAACCGTAAATAGCTGTCATTGAGGCTGTAACTGTTCCAAAATCATAAGAAGCGGATGGTTCAATCCGCCATTCTGTCTTATCGGATTGAACCTGAGTCTCCTCTGTCTGCCCGCCTGTGACCTCGCTTCTACTGGTTGATCTTGTAATGGAAAGCGACGTTGTCAGGTCACTGCGAAAGGACAAACTCAGCCTATCCAAAAGAGGAACAGGTAGTGAAAACCCCCCGGGCGCACTAAAACTATAGGTAAGCTTGAATTGCGCCGAGTTGCTGCCGGAGCGAACTACTGCGGAAGTTCCAGTGTAATTTCTTGTTTCAGTAGTAGACATGTTGTCGGAGATTGTTATCTGAACCTTGTTATCTAAAGAACCTGTAAAACTGAACAGAGGACTCCATCTTGAGGTTTCTGTTTTGCTTACCGGGGTCAGACTGTCGTTCTCTATCCTTGATGATGTACTGGTTTCCAGTCTGTAACCACTGCTGACCGATCCATTTCTGAGGAATGCAAGAGGTTCATATCTTTCAAGACCGCTCCACGAAACAGTAACTGCAGGCCAGGTTGTGTTGTCTGTTCTGTTCCAGAAACCCGAATAAAAGCTCTTATTCTCGGAATCATTGTACTCAAGCCTGACAGACATTGTGTTGGTTGGTCTATACCCGCCGGAGACCTGCATTGAATTTGAAGTAGTTTTGTTGTAGGGATCAAGTCCGTCGATATCCGGCTCAAAGCCGAACTGATAAGATGTAGAAGGCATGAACGGTACATCATTGTAGTCACTGCCTCTGGATCTGCTGAAAACAATGTTTGGATCGGTAATTCTGTCAGCCCACCTTTCCATCTTCACCAGCAACCATCTTGGACTTCCGGGCAAAGCCTCTTCGTCAAGCCGTTCATCCCTCAACCTTGCGAGAGATCTTATCGTATGAGCCAGTCCCAGCCTTAGATTAAGTCTGGCTGTAACATCGGTACCCACATCGGGCAGGCTAAGAGTATCCGCACCGGTAAAGGTATGAGGACTGAGTCTTACCATTCCATACCTGGCATCCCAGCTCACTCTGGGTTTTATATAATTCCAGAAGTTTATCTCCTGACTCACAGCGGCATTCTGACTTCGGGAGACCTCTCTTCCAATATTAATTTCTGTGTATGGTTCTTCCCAGGGATAATACATGTCCCGCCCCACAGAAAGGATATAGGATGTGGTCAGCCCTTTCCACGGATTAAAGGCTATATTGCCGTCTGTAAGCAGTACCCGTTCTGTATCATCCCTGGTAAGAACGGTATCACTGCTGGCTATGTCATACATCACATTTCTTCCGCGTCTCCAGCCTGCGCCAAATCCGAATCTTGTGGGCCTCAGTCTGATGTCCTCAAGAATGGGCATTCTGAACAGGCTCATCCTCCCCAGATGAAGATCATATGTGAATGTAACATTCTCGTTCTCGGTTGAATCCCGTGTAGTGGATGTTCTACCCCAGCCATTGCCAAGGGCATGCCTGATATGAATCGGGTCAAGGAAGTATCGCCCGAAAAAATCATCCGATCTACCATTTCTTCTCCACTGAATGGATGTGTCCCACCTGTTGGCTTCTGTACGGTACTCCCAGGTTTCATCATCCTCTAACCGTATATCGCTGTTGATGGCATACCTGGGTTCCGTAAAATTCCTGCTCCAGGCGTAAGTTGCCGGAAGCGACCAGTTCCATACCGGTGGCGTAAATCTGTCCAGATTCAGAGTAGACGAAGCGTTGTATCGGGTAACAGTGGTTCCCGTTCCACTGGTTTTGCCCAGACCGTGGAAGTTATCATCAATCATTCGGTAATCTCCGGATAGTAAAAGCATATCCGCGAAATCGATATCACCGGTAATCCTGTGCGCGTTACCCGGTTCAAGGTAATGACCTTTTACAGTTATGTCATCAACCCAGACCTGATTTGTCAGATACGGTTGATCAATGTTTCTAATTCCGAGACCCAGCATCATTACTTCAGACAGCGATGGGTTGCCCACGACTGCCAGATTCCCGGATCGAATCTCGTTCTCTTCCGTCTGATCCTTCAAAGTCTTCAGGTCTACAAGATCCTGAAGATCAACCTCCAGAACCTGCCAGCCCGCCTGAATCTCTGCTGTAATCTCATAGTAGTTCAAACTGTCTCTTCCCATCTGGAAAAACAGTTCTCCCCCCGGAGATGCGCCATGAAAGGGAAAGCTGAGGGACTTGTACTGCGTGTAGTTCTCTATGGAGTAATAAGTCTGCCTGGCTACGCCCTGATGTCCTGTGAGCAGTTCCGAGCAGTCAAGGCTGACAGACTGCTCAAGCCTGGGTTCTCCGTCCTGATCCTCACCGGGATCAATCCCCGGTGGAGGATTATCCATGTAATCCTGATTCTGACGGTTGTTGACAACGGAAACGGTAAAATTCTCGTCCGGTTGAACGGGAGTACCAATTTCCTCACAAAGACTTATACTGTTGGGTTTCCACCTGTTACCAACAAGACCCATGTCATAAAACTCCAGAGTGTCCTGCTGGGTAAATCCATCCACCCAGACGCGCGCATATGTGATCTTTTCCCAGGTTGGAACACCTTCTGATATCCGCGGTACGGTAACAAGTAAAGAATCATCAAGCGGAATCTGCACCAGTATCCATCCATTGGAACCGGTAGAAATGATGTACTCCGGGTCATCCAGGGGTACTCTTATCCTGAAAAAAGTGTTTGACCTGTCAAGAACCCCATTTCTGTTTAAATCCTCTGTATCCAGTCTTCCATTGTTCTCACAGTTGTTAATGGCGTTAAACCTGGTACTAAGTGGATCACCGGCGTTATAACTGTAATTGTCCTGGTTGGGATCACTGTTGGAAGAACTGTACCCGGGCTCATCCACAGAAGGAAGTATATCCAATCCTGTATCCTCTGTGGTTGATCTGATACCGTCCGAATTGACATCCTCCGTATCAAGCACCCCGTTAGACTGCCTGATAAGATCGTCCCCAACCCTTTCAAGCCAGTAGGTATCTTCATCAATTCTCTCGCCAAGGTCTATATAAAGATTCGCGCTTGTGGCGCAACCGGTAGCCCTTACATAAAGAGACAGGTGTGTTTTCTGAGAGAAGTCAGTACCGTAGCGCTCGATACATCTCTGAACCCCCCCCCATGAAGCAGTGGGATTGCTGTCATCGGGAGAGAACACAAACTGAAGAACACCACTGATCTTTTTCAAAGCATCGTTCCCGATCTCGCCGGGAATAATGTCATGAAGCGACCATCTGTCAGTTGCGTTGTACCATCTGGATTCTCCAACAGGAAACAGAAAAGAAGAAGCCTGTCTGGGCATCGAAGCGTAAAACCATGCTGTTCTGGACTGTCCCAGAGGGAATGTTGATTCCGACCCCTCCATGTCATCCAGCCATGCTTTGCTCTCCCCGGAAGGCAGGCTTACCGCGACTTCCCCGGAGAGAACCACCCGACTCTCGGCTTCGGTATATACCAGTGGCAGCATGTTCACCGCGTCAGTAAGAAATTCGGGTCTTGATTCAAAATGCATATCAACATCAAATACGGTAGTTCCGAAGGCTCCCTCTCCGACTCTTGGGCGGGTCTCCGGTGAATTCGCTTTTTCGTACATCATGGTTCCGCCAACCCAGGAAAGAGTACCTATGTTATAAACTATCCTGGTACCCAGCAATGTTTTAGACACAGAACTGAAAAAAGGTATGTACTCAAAAGTAACCCTGAGGGTATTGGCTGGATCCTGTGCCAGATCTGCCGCTTCACCCATCAGAGTAAGAAGCCCTACCTCATAAATGATCGAGTAATCCGTATTCCGAACAAGCGTTCTTGCCTGTCCCGCAACGGTGAGAGTTACCTTTTCGCTTCCCTCTACAATTCCCATGTGTCCAAGAGAATAAGTGGTGGAAGCAGCTCTGTAGCTGACTCGCATATAGTAAAGCGACTGGTTCATTGCCGGATTCTTCTCATTGTAAACAACATAGTTGGGATAGTCCAGTTCATCACTGGCAAAGGGTCTGCTTTGAGGAAACATGATGAACCCATTTTCCCAGTCCATGGTAAGATCCTCATCGTACATAAGACCATCGCCGTTTGTATCCAGCCCCAGTATCTGAGTAAATGGCACACCATCCTGAATAGAGGTGGGATCTTCACCGGCACGCTGCAGAAAAATATCGCAGTTGAAACTTTCCCTGACGATGTTATTGGCACCCAGGAAGTAGCAATTCCTCATCTCGTACTGCCAGGAAAGATCAGTCGACAGAGGGTTTGACCCCTTTATCAATTTCAGATTGTAAGGACCCCCTTCCGGAGCGCTTCCCAGTGTATCCCCATCCGTAGTGATCATAGCCACAGCAATCTCATAGGTGTCGTTTACAGGACTGAGGAATCTAATTGTTCGATTGGAGTCAACCAGCACGAAATCACCCTCAATACCGGGTGTAAGTTCATCCCACCAGCCAGACCCCGTCTCCTCTCCGCCGGAAGGATCGGGTATGAACCAGGTACCTTCAACAGCACCTGTCTCAACATTATTGGTGGCATCACCATCGTCAATGAATGCTCTAATGTTGAGGGGATTCATGAACGGAGCTGCAACCGTGTCCGGAAACGCACGGAAGAAGTAATTGTTCGCCGGTCGAATGTCCAGAATGGAATCGTTAACAAGAGAGGCCTGCCCCACAAAATCAGAACTCTCTGTGGAACTGCCCTCTTTACTTGCAATTACAGTAATATCAAACGGGCCTGCCTGAGCAAGCAGCTTTGCGCCAAACAGCCCCTCGTGGGGAATAGAGTAGCTGATGAATTCAGGGCCGGTTATTGACAGATTGACATCGCCCAGTTCAATTGACTGAATTATTTCATCATCATCCCCATCGTAGTTGAGGCTCACACTGTAGTCTGAACCGATCTGTCTCTGGCTGTCATGATCCACCGCGACATGGATTTTCTCACCAATTGTTCCATCAAGACGGATACGGAGATCCTGTTCCATTTTCAGGTCTGGAAAAAGGGAGGTGCTGGATCCTTCAACATCTACTCTGTTGGGATAGATGTGACTGACCCCCGAAAGAGAGATCGTCTGATGCCCGGATATGTCCAGCTGGCCGCCTGTACCTATTGCGTCACCAATAGCCCCGGACATATTCAGAGGAAGATAAATGGTGGGAACAAGATCACCTCGGGAGCGGCTGTTGCGAATACCATCCCGGGCATTTGCCTCAGTCCATTCTTTCCATGTACTCCAGCCAATCAACCGCGATCGTACACCGGAGAGTGACCATGTTCTTGATGTGGCCAGTGGATACCCTTTATACATTAGTCTGTAACTGATACCGTCACCCATCAGGCTGGACCATACCTCAACCTGAGTTGCCGGAAGGCTGACAAGCCACGGCAGAGAATCCTGATACCAGTAACCTGGATGCTCATCTATAAGTGCAAAACTTCGCAATCCGCCCACAGCACCAGCCTGCAACGCAATTAAAAGCAGAAGCGCTAAAATTAAAAGTCTTTTCATTTCACCTCGTATGTATTATCCATCCACAGGCATCATGTTCCCGGTAAGCATGACAGAGAAGCGCGACGCTGCTATAATCCATCGTCCGCCGACAGTAAAGCAAGCGTCTATCATGGGAATTCAATGAAAAAGTTGCAAGTATACATTCTGAAAGAGTTCTTCCCCCCATTCCTGCTCTCCCTTGGTCTGTTTACATTCATAATGCTTTTAGACAAACTTCTTGATCTGCTTGATCTCATCGTCAGCAAAGGCGTTCCAATGCGCATTGTCGCTGAAATATTCCTGCTTCTTCTCCCCTCAATGGTTGCAGTTGTTATTCCCATGGGAGTTCTCGCAGGTATTCTTATCGCCGTCGGCAGGCTGTCCGGAGACCTTGAGATCACTGCTATGAAATCCAGCGGCGCAAGTATTTATAACATAATGTTTCCCCTTGGAATGGTGGCACTTCTCATAGCCGGAATTCTCGTGGTATTCAACAACAGCGTTCTTCCCGAGGCGAACCATATAGCCCGAAACCTCCTTCTTGATATCGGAACAATGAGACCCACCGCCAGGATTGAGCCCGGAATGTTTGTAGATGAAATTGATAACTACAGAATCTATGTTCAGGAAAAAGACGACCTTACCGGCAATCTGATCGGTGTGGTCATTCACACAAATACTCCCGGAGCCCCTGACAGAACCATTACAGCCATGGAAGGAACCATGGAGCCTGTCGGTGTCAACCATCTCAGATTAACCCTTGAAGATGGTCAGATGCATGAAAAGGATCGGGTAAACGGCTACAGATTTGCCTCATTCAACAGCTATATTATTGATATTGCACGCTCTGAAGATCTTGTAAGGCATGACAGAAGCAGCAGAGGCGACAGAGAGATGTCCGCAGAACAGATGGGTGTATTCGTTGACAGTCTCCGTGATCGGAGTATTCTTCTTACTGACAGCATATCAACCGTAGCGGAATCTTTCATGGCTTCTGTTTTCAGTGAAGACAACCCGGTTGCTTCAGGAGACAGTACAAGAAGGATCAGAAACACCATGACCTGGCTTACCGCAACATCCACCGAACTGATACTGCTCAATGAACAGGTCAACAATCTTCAAAGAAATATCGGCAAATACAATGTGGAGATTCACAAGAAATACTCAATCCCCTTCGCGTGCATAGTTTTTGTTCTGCTGGGGGTTCCGCTGGGGCTTTCTTCAAAAAATTCCAATACGGGACTTGCTGTATCAATGAGTCTTGTTTTCATACTTGTTTATTACTTCTTCCTCATCGCAGGTGAACAACTTGCTGACAGGGGCAGAGTCGCGGCCTGGGTTGCAATGTGGTCGCCGAATATTCTACTTGGCGCACTGGGTGTATATCTTACTTTCAGAAGCATGCGGGAGGGCCATCCTGTTCCACTGCCCGACTTCAAAGAACTCATGCAGAAGCTCAGAAGAAAAGGACACCACAAGTGAAAATACTGGACCGGTATCTGGCCGGACACTTTATCAGAATGATTCTCATGACTGTTCTTTCTTTCACTGTGATTTTCATCACCGTAAATGCCTTTGACCATTTCAGCAGATGGGTGGATAAAGATGTTACCGCGATCATTTTTCTGAGATACTACTTCTACGGACTTCCTTACATCATAGTTCTCGTAACACCAATAGCGGTTTTGATATGCTCTCTGCTCCTTGTAACGGGAATGGCTAAAAACAACGAATTGACCGCGATGCGCGCAACTGGAGTTTCCATACCAAGGATTTTCCTGCCCCTTATTGTCGTGGGATTCATAATCAGCGTATTCACACTGGTTGTGGGAGATTTTGTAGTAGCGGACGCCAATTATTTGCAGACACAGGTTAAAAGGGTGGAAATTGATGGCAGAGACCCTATTAACTATCTCATGAGGAATGATTTTGCCCATAGAACACTTGATGGAGCAATCGTTGAGATAGGACTTTTTGACGGCCAGCACGCGAACATATCAAGGGGGATTGTTGAATGGTTTGACGACAGCCTCAGGGTTACCAGAAGAGTGGATGCCCAGAGACTGACATACATTGACTCTGTATGGACAGGAATTTCTGCCGAGGAAAGACGGTTCGCGACCTCCGGAGAGATGTCCTTCACCCTTCACGATACCCTGCCGTTGCCTGAAATCGCGGATACACCGGAGGATTTTGGAAGCAGAAGAAAAAGTGCCGCAGAAATGAACATCTTCCAGTTATGGGACCATATCGGAAGGATAAGAAGCGCCGGAGGAAATCCAACAGGAGATCTGGTTGAATTCTGGCTTACCCTTTTCTTTCCGTTTTCCACTCTTATCATGGTTCTTGTAGGCGCGCCCCTGGCCACAAGCAACCCCCGAAGCGGCAAATCAACCAGCATTGGCCTTGCGGTACTGCTGGGATTCATCTTTTTCTCACTGGCCAGATTCGGACAGACACTGGGACACAAAGGTGCCCTCGAGCCCATTCTTGCAGCCGCTCTCCCGGAAGTTGTTTTCATTATTCTTGGAGTATGGCTTTTCAGGAGGGCCGGTCAGCACTAACCCGAATCCATCACAGGTTGCTGTCGCGAAATGCAGTAGATTGTTGTTCAGCCAAGGCATACGACTGGCGACCCCGCAGGCATACTCTTGCAGTATGTTGAGGATGGCGACAGGAGTATAACGAAGGCTGTGCAGCGAGATACGGTATTGCAGCAAGAAACT
>JAUVJW010000173.1 GCA_030596465.1 Candidatus Fermentibacteraceae bacterium
CTCCAGTAATGGAACTGGCGGGACTCCCCGGTGAAGCCGGACTGGCCTGGGTCACCGGAATGCTCTCCAATATGTATGGCGGACTTACCGTTACAGCAGGAATGATACACCCTCTTAATCTGAATACAGCACAGGTTACCACTCTCTGCTGCATGCTTCTTGTCTCCCACTCTCTTCCTGTGGAAATCACAGTAGCTGCCCGCGCGGGGGTAAGGCCATGGTTTCTGATACCATTCAGACTGATAGCCGGTCTTGTTTTTGGAATTATTCTCGGCAGACTGTTTGCGGTCACCGGTACTCTGCAGGGCACTCCGGCTGTGCTATGGAGCGCAGCGGAACAGGGAGCAGGTCTGCTTGAATGGGTTTTGGGGATCTTACGAAGCATGGCAACCATTTTCCTTGTAATCCTTGTTGTAATGGGTTTTATGGATATTCTGGACAGAATCGGGTTCATGACCTGGTTAAAGCGCTTTCTCAGGCCGGTTTTCTCTCCTATGGGAATCGGCGATGAGGCTTCAACAATCACGGTCATCGGTTTGATTCTTGGAATATCCTACGGCGGGGGAATGATAATAAGAGAAGCCGGAAGAGGAACAATACCGCCAAGACAGATACTGG
This sequence comes from Candidatus Fermentibacteraceae bacterium, assembly GCA_030596465.1. Taxonomy (GTDB): domain Bacteria; phylum Fermentibacterota; class Fermentibacteria; order Fermentibacterales; family JCC-6; genus Sabulitectum. The sequence goes on from JAUVJW010000173.1 coordinate 619, forward strand.
CCTCTGTTTCCTTTATGAGTATCTGCCATGCTGTGATTGAAGACACAATGCTGGTGGGTTCCCTGGGGGTATGGGCGGTGGCAGCTCTGCCGGGACGAATGCTTTACTCCTGGATAGTGGTTTTTCTGTTACTGCTTGCGTCCAGACAGTTGTCTGATCTGACAATCATGAAATTATGTAATCCTCCGGAGAAGTCGAACTCAGCTTGAATTCTTTTCGGATTCTTTCAACATCCTCGACTGGTTATCCCATAAGGCGGAAAAACACTGATCCACTGTGGGGTTTTCCGGCAGAATCTCGTCAGCGGCCATATCCTCCAGCATCCGAAGAATAGTACCAATTGCCGGCCCTTCAAACCCCATGGCCTGAAGATTGTGTCCCATCTCCAGTGGAAGTATTCTTCCCGTATTCTGCCCTGCAATCCGTTCCCGTAATTCTTGAAGAGATTTAAGAGATTTTTTTACGTAATCAGGACTGTGTGCTTTTATATCCGATTCGGCGAGAACAAATAAATTCTCCAACTGATCATCCACATCTCTCATCAGTCGCCTCACAGCACTGTTCCCCCAGTTTGAGTTGTAAAGAACCGGACGCATATGATTTCTTACGAGTACGGTAAGAGCTTTTCTGTCGGCTCTGGAGAAGTGAAGTCTTTCTGCTACCGAATTAACAATTTTCTCTCCTTGAACTTCATGACCGTAAAAGTGAGGTTCTCCATGTTCATCAACCTCGCGAACAAGCCCTTTTGCTGAATCATGCAACAAAGCCGCCCAGCGAAGAACAACCACTGGAGGTACTTGAGCCACAACATCAAGAGTGTGATGCCATGCGTCGCCTGTGTGATAATTTCCCTGCTTCAACCCATCTATCACAAAAAGGTACTCCAGCTCAGGAATAACCTTAAGCAGAATACCGTCATGTTTCATCATTGAAAGAGCTTCGGCGGCCATCCTGCCGTCCTTAACTACGAGAAGACCTGTGATCTCCTTGTACTTCCGCTCCGGTGAAATGGTTGCGAGTTCCACGGAAAAATTCCTGGCTGACTGCCGTACCCGTTCAGCAATGGAAAAGCCCAGTTTCGCCGCAAACCGGTAGGCTCTGAGTATCCGTAAAGGATCGTCAAGAAATGCCGTATCCGGATTGCCGGGGGTATCTATCACCTTGTTTTTCAGGTCATTCATTCCCCCGTATGGATCGATAAGTTCACCACTGGAATCAATAGCCATAGCGTTTATGGTAAAGTCTCTGCGCTTGAGATCATCATGGATAGTCCCCCCAAATTCCACAGACGGGAATCTTGAACCCCGTCGGTAAACTTCGGAAGTGCGAAAAGTTGTTATCTCGGCTTTTTCGTGGGTTTCAGGAGAGATAGCCGTAACCGTTCCGTAACGGATACCGGTGGGAATCACCTTTATGCCCGTCTCGGAAAGGATATCTATAACATCCCCAGGATTGGCATCAGTTGCGTAATCCATATCCTCGGAAGAAATCCCGAGCATCCTGTCCCGCACTGCACCGCCAACAAGGAAAAGACTGTGGCCTGCTTTTTCAAAAATCTCAAACATACAGTAAATATACTCCTGAAGCGGGCTTCAGTGTATGGTCTGGAACTCTCTTCTTCTCATGATAATCACAATCAGAGCAATCACCGCGCCGGAAGCTCCCAGAGTCCACAGGCCGAGATTGTCCACCATAAGACCAAGAACAGGAGCGTATATCATTGCTGAAATCGACTTTGCCTGTGACTCGATCGAAAGCACAGTGGCCCTCCGCTTCCCCGGTGAAACACGATCAAAACGGCTCACCTGCATTGGCCTCCACAAATTCTGTATCAGCTCCAGCAGGATAAAGACAATAACGGCCCCGATGTACCACCCCGCGAGAAGCATGGGAATCAATGCAGCATAGCTGAGAAAATTTGCCCTCCAGAGAATCAATGCGCTTCCGCTCTCGTCACCGGCACGAGTCACAAGCCTGTGGGAAAATCGCGATCCGAATATGCCGAGTATCGCCAGTACGAAATAGATGGCTCCGGTCAATGTGGCGGAACCCCGATCTCCCTGAAGACCCGCAAGAAGTGGAATGGAGATAACCATGGTTTTTATAACCGGCTGTATATAATCACCAGTCACCTTGTGAACTCCCTGGAAACCCATAGTTTCCACCATGAGATTCCTGAGGGGCTTGAATTTAACCGCCTCAACCACAGACGACTTCATCATTGCTATGCTGTCCGGCAGCGATTTCCCTCCACGCTCTTCCCCTTCAAGATCCCCGGGATAGGTGATCAGATTCACAAGGTTAATCAGATAGGGCGGGATGCAGAAGAAAAACACAGTTGAAAATGTACCGGTTTTCCATACAAGAGCCACTGCAATAATGCTTGAAAGTGCTGTTCCTGTTTTTGACCAGGATCTGGTTATCCCGTATATCATTGTCTTTTCACTGAGCCTGCCCTGGTTCTCCAGCCATTTGAATATCATGGCTTTGTGGGTACCTGTTCTGAAGGCATCCCCAATCGCGAAAAAGAACATCGCCAGGAACAAAAGATGAAAGGATGATGAAAAACCAAACACCACAAACGAGACAATATACCCGGCCATGGAACCTGCCATACAAAGCCTTCTGCCGTGGGAATCGGCAAGAGCTCCACTTGGTATTTCCATCACGGTTACTGCCAGTTCCCTAAAGGCTATAAGCAAGCCTATCTGAAAAAAGGAAAGACCTTTCTCAAGAAAAACAAGCAGTATAAAAGGTTCGTAGTACTTCTGATTCTTGAGAAATCCGTAGAGGCTGAACCTTCTCAGCACACAGCACCTATCCCTTGAATATCTTGCGAAGGAATCTCTTGAAACGTCCCGGTTTCTTTTTTCCCGTATCTTCCGACTGCTCTCCGGAAAGACAGGACAAAATTGAGGCTGTGTCCACATGAGAAGTTATCAGTTCAACAATCCTTCTTATTTTCTCTTCCTCGTGGGGTTCCACCTTGAAAATTTTCTGAGACAATCTTCCAGCAGATTTTTCAAGATCCTGACCTGTAGCGTAAAGCGGTATCTCTGTGGCCCGGAAAGCTTCTGTTCTTCGGAAATCAGGTTCACCGCCACAAACAATTACCGCCCCCGGACCCTTTTCTCCGGATATACGCGAAACCACAAGAGCGTCCAGAATATCAGGTCGCGAATGATCAACAAGCAGAGACCGACCTGGATGCTTTCGCACCATACGCAGAACTTCCTCCGCTGAACCAAAAGCGGTTAAGTGCCCGGCAACAACGGCATCGGTATCTGCTAAAGTTACTATTTGCTCTGCGCCGACAGCCCTTTGTATAAGCCCCAGTGAAGGTCTGGCAATACTGTCTTCATAAGGTATATATCCAAATACCGGAATATTTCTTTCGCCGAACCACTTTCCAAGTAAAGCCTTTACCGATTCCATTTTTGCAGGAATAATCCTGTTTATTACCACACCCAGGATCGGTACATCGTAGTGGTAAAACATTGAGGAACAAAGACTGAATCTGTCTATTGTAGAGCCAATTCCACCATCCAGAACAAGTATCACAGGAGTACCAAGAATCTTTGCTACTTTGGCGTTTGACATATCAAAAACACACCCAACACCGGGATGCCCTGTACCCTCAACAAGAACCATTCGACCTTTTTTACCAAGAGCCCTGTAAGCTCTCCGGATTCTGCCCGGGAGGTCTGAAGGCTCCCCAAGCCTTATGTAGCGGGCAGCGGAGCCTGGTGAGGCAGCAAAAGGGGCGGAATTTTCAAATGAAAGCCCCATATGCAAAGCCATGTTAACAAACCACGAATCCTGTCCCACCTGCTTGCCTTCAACAAGAGTTGTTTTCTGACCCAGAGGTTTGGTAAATGATACACCTTCTGAAAGGGTTTTTCTGAATTCCTCCAGCAACCCGAGACACAGGGTTGTCTTGCCCGCGTCTTTTCCAGCCCCTGCGATGTATAAGCCTTTACCCATACTCCTCCATTTCAGTCAATGTTTCAATTATACAGCGAGAATCCTGATCCGACACTGCATCAGGGAATATGCTTTTCTGTTAAGGAACAGTGATTGTCCTGTAGAAGTTCTGAGAATGAAATTTACGGAGTACTGCTTCTACCTGAGTAAAAGCAGCTTTTCAGTTTTTGCGTAACCGTTTTCCAGTTCCATTCTGTAATAGTACACACCGGTACATACAATGTTACC
>JAUVJW010000035.1 GCA_030596465.1 Candidatus Fermentibacteraceae bacterium
CCGTTGACAGAGAAGTCCGTGTAATTCCCGTGGACCTCGGCAGTGAGTTCAACCTGGTTCAGCCTGTAGGGAAGAAGCCTTGAGGATTCAAATACATCCAGTCCCATAACCGGTATCCAGAGGCCGTTAAGACACCTCTGTATGGTGTATTGACCCCGTCCGTTCACTCCCAGTAGAAGGAAGTTGTCTGCTCCGTCTGCCCGAAGAACAATTCCAACCACGGAATGAGCTGATGCGTCGGTCACATTGAATACGGCCTGAACAAGACCATCTTCAAGAAGCCCCGCTGTGCTGAGGAGCACTACCGGCTCATTGAAATAGTGGTTATCGATGTGCAGGGAGCCGTTGTATACATTGTAGGGGATATCCGGACCAAAAGGCCGATCAAGAACTCTCTGGAATGTGCAGTTCAAAAGAGTATCGTCAGGCGCAGGGGCAGCTTGATCAATAGTTCTCTGTTCAATAGCCTCAGTTACCACCGCAGAAGCATCTGTAGAAGGTGCTCCCACAAAAAACCCGCTGGTCTGCGGAGCAGATCCGCAGGCCATGGCAAGCATTGCTGTAACAATGATGTATATTTTCTTCATGAATTAGAGTTCCCGTCTTTGTGAAAGCGATTTATATGGTGCTGAAAACTATTGTATTTACTGTCTTCTGTCTAGTGCCGTGCTTCGGGTGCGGTAATGCAGATCCGATGAGAGAAACTATCCCTGTTACCGGAGAGCCCGGGTATGTTCAAGCCGCACCACCTTATCGAGTGATAATTCCCGACTCCCTTCAAACAGCGGTTGTGTGGGATCAGAATTCACCACTCCTTATCAACATGGTTATTCTTGAAGGATCTGTACAGGCCGGCGACACTGTTCTTTCGGGAACAGATCCATTCTTCTCAGTGGAAAAGGAGAGGGTGGAAATGGCGTTAAACATTGCACTGGCCATTGGCGACAGTATTGCTGTAGACAGTCTTTCAGCCATGCTGTCAGACTCGTCTTCCTTCGTTTTTGTTACCTCTCCGGCAACTGGAGTCCTGAGAAATCTTCCGCTTCAGGGAAGTACACTTCAGCCAGGTGATACCATAGCGCTGGTCACCGGCCCTCCCCCTGATTCAGTGTACATTCTATCTCCCGACTACTTCCATATAAGATGGCCGGGAAATCTTCAGGGATGCACAGTAACAGACAGGGGGCTTCAGTGCTATGGACCATGGCCAGGCGCGACAGCTTCTGTTCCGGGAACCTGGGCTCTGCAACCCCAATTCATCTATGAAGATGGTCTCAAATCGTTTCTTCTTGCGACAACCGGGGATACCATTCCAATTACCGTAATCGGTTCAACCGACACTTCCAGAATAATTTACTCCCCTTTACCATTGGATTCATTGGCTCTCATTCCCTGGTAAATCGACTCTCCCTGCCTGCGCCATGACAGGTTCAGAGGTTTCATAAACTCATAGCTGAATTATATTAGTCCTGTGCGAAAATAGAATTTCCATTATGGAGAGGGGTTTTTTTGTCAAATAATCTTTTTCATTTCAGGACCGATTTCAATTGGGATCATGTTGGTATGGAAGCACTTGACCTGTTTAATGTGTGGCGTGAACAGGGTCGTTTGGGGTTTCTTGATTTGCCCTTGAACCGGAAACTTCATAATGATTCTTTAGAGCTGGCGGAAAAATACAGCGGCAGTACTTTGTTTGTCGCGGGAATAGGTGGATCATCCCTCGGTCTCCGGGCAATTCTCTCTGCTCTTGACAACAACTCAAAAGTCGTTGTTGTTGATTCCCCTGATTCAAGAGTTATAAAGCGGGCTGTTGCAGGAGTTGATCCCCGGAACTCCACCATATGCGTTATCACCAAGTCCGGTGGAACCGCTGAAACCCTGTCTATATTCATGGAACTCCGGAGAATTCTCAGTGCGGAAACTCCAGTTCTTGCTATTACAGATCCAGAAAAGGGAGAGCTGAGAAGGCTGGCCCAACTCAAAGGCTGGGATACTCTTCCAGTACCGTCAAATGTGGGCGGAAGGTTCAGCGTTCTTTCACCGGTGGGTCTTTTTCCCGCTGCTTTTGCCGGAATTGATACAGCGGCGCTTCTGGCCGGCGCGGAAGAAGTTGTTGAAGACTTTGACAAAAATGGAAAGAACAGTCTTGCCGGTAGAATAACAGGAGCTTTCCTCTCAAAATTCAATAGCCATCCTGTTCATGTATTTATGCCGTACTCTGATTTCCTCTACGATACAGCGCTCTGGTTTGCGCAGCTATGGGCAGAAAGTCTGGGTAAGGCTGAAGATCTTTCCGGAAAAAAAGTAAATACCGGCCAGACGCCTCTTGCGTGCCGCGGTCCCGCGGATCAGCATTCTCTTGTTCAGCTTTTCATGGAGGGTCCTGCTGATAAAACAGTAACGATTTTAACTGAGGGTTTACCGGTGAGTTCAAAGCCCCAACCAGGCGAATTCAGCCAGATATCCACAATGAGTTATCTTGAGGGCAGAAACCCGGATGAACTGAGAATGGCAGAGGCTGAAGCAACAGCAACCGCTCTTTACGAAAGAGGTCTTCCCATATCACGAATAGGTATTCCAGAGATAAACGCAGGTTATCTGGGGCAGATTTTCATGTCACTTGAAATAGCAACAGCGCTTGCGGGGCTTGCTCTGGGTGTTGACCCTCTGAATCAGCCAGGAGTTGAGACAGGTAAAATTTTAACCTACAAAGCTATGGGTCGGGAGGGATATTGATACTGTTGATTGCCGCTGCCCTGGCGGTGTTTCCTGATTCCCGGACCGAGGATTGGTACACCATGCTTCAGGGAAGTTATCAGCTGGGTTGTTCGGCTGATTACCTTCTGGCGGGGGAGAATGAAAATGGTGTTCTCTCTGAAGGTCTTCCTCTGGTTGCCATTGGGGTTATTCCAGAGCTTCCATGGCCGGAGGCCGACACAGTAGATCCTTTGAGAAGTGGTCTCTGGGGCGGAGGCAGATGGAACACTTCAGTTGATGAGCGTGTTTTTCAGGATTCCATGAGTATTTCAAAAATAGGACTGATTCAGAATACCAGAGACCACAGCAGATACATTTTTCTGCTGGACAGACCGCTGCCATGGGGCACATCGGGCAACTTTCAGATACTCCGTGATGATTCTCTAAAGCTTTTTTCCGCTGTTATGGAAAGAGGTTCTTTCAATAACAGAACCATAAGCTGGGAAGGACACAATTACGGCTGGGGTACATGGACAGGCTGGTCATCACAACACCTGTACGCGAGAACCGGGTTTACGAGACTTTTTACAGGGGATAGAAGGCCGGAAATGCTTGCCGGCGCCAATGCGGATCTCTCCTCTATGGTATTTGAGATTGGTGCCGCTGCCGCATATGTGGACAGTACCTTTCAGGGAAGAGGGGTTGCGGGTCTTTCCAGAAGCCTGGGGCCTGCGCGGGTCTCCGGATATTTTGAATACAACAACGACGCGGAAGGTTTCTGGGGTGGAATCATTTTTCCTGCGGGAGTAGTAGAAGTTTCCGCCGCTGTCTCCAGACCATCCGGGGATGATTTGTTTCAGACGGTTGCGGTAAGGCATCCGAATTTCAATCTGGTGAGCAGGTTTTCCAATGAAACGGCTGTAGCGGCAGACGCGGAAATGGCAGAAGGGTTTTTTCGTGGTAAGGGAGCTGCCTGCTGGAACTTCGACAGGGATTCGATTTCTATAAGTGCGTGGATGCTTCTGGGAGTTGACTGGTACAAGGGAAGATTTGAGGCAGGACCAAGGATTTCCGCTGAGTCGGATTCGACGGGGAGTCTGAACGAGACTGCGGATATACTGATCGGCTTCACACTTGAATCCTTTTCCTTTTCCGCTGCTGTTGAAGATTTTACCCATGAAACAGAGAGAAGCTGGTCATTCGGAATTACATGGGCTTTTACAGATCAGCCTCCAGTGAAGCCTGAAGGTGATGAGGAGAATAGAAGTGGAAACTAAAATTGCCGTACTGGCCTCCGGCGCCGGGTCTAATTTCAAGGCTCTTGTCGAGGGTGATACCGGGCCTGGAAGGGTCGATATTCTCCTGACGGATAATGAAAACGCGGGAGCTCTGGAACTGGCAGCGGAGCTGGGTGTAGAGTCAAAGTATTTGTACCCGGGGAAGTATAGAACAAGGTTTGGTATAAAAGAGGAGAAGATCTGGGCTGAGTTTCTGCTTGACAGAGGAGTTGGGCTGGTTTGCCTGGCGGGGCTTATGAGAATAATTAAAGGGCCGCTTCTTGATGCGTTTCAGGGCAGGATGATGAATATCCATCCTTCGCTGCTTCCAGCTTTTCCCGGTCTTGACGCGCAGGGTCAGGCACTTAATTATGGTGTTAAAATAGCCGGTTGCACAGTTCACTATGTAGACAGTGGTACAGATACAGGTCCGATTATTCTTCAGAACTCTGTTCCCGTATTTGAGTCTGATCAGAGGGATTCTCTGGCAGAAAGAATTCTGGTAAAGGAACACCGGATATATTCGCAAGCCGTAAAAGCCCATTGTCTGGGAAGGGCAGTATATTCCAGGGTTGTTCGGTAACGCCGGAAGAGGGAGTATTTGTATGAATACTGTAGTGATGGTTCTTGTTTTTCTCTTGTTCAGTGGTGCGGAAGATCCTGTGCCCTCAGGTCCCGCTTTTACAATATCAGTGAATAATGTACTGCTGCAGCCCCACATGATGGTTTTCATGGCTTCAGCCGGTGAACAGGTAACTCTTTCCTGCGCCGATTCACTTAATTGGTCAATTCCCGCTCTCTCTTTCAACGGAACTGGTAGAGAATTCGTATTTACACTGCCAAGATCCCATGGAACCTACACAGTAACCGCTTCAGACACCTCCTCTGTTCAGGAATGGATAATGATAGTACCACTTGATCAGGATCAATTCCGAACTGCATCCATAAACTCCTTTCCAATAGGTTTTTACGGAAATGGAAACAGCAGAGATCATTTGCCGGAAAGGGGTTTCATTGAACTGTGGCCTGATATTTTTGACGCAAGAATTTCAACACACCTTACCTTTTCCGATTTCCTGGGTCACACTGATGGCGATTGGCCTCAGTACATGGTTCTTGATCTAAGACTTGTTCACAAACTGGAGTGTGTTTTTGAGGAAGTGGCAATATCTTATCCGCAAGCAAGAGGTATTCATTGCATCAGTGGTTTTAGAACCCCTGCTTATAACGCGGCAATTGGGAACGATACCGGTTTCAGCCTGCATCTTTACGGTGCGGCATCCGACTTCTGGATAGAGGGCTGGCCTGCAAATAATCTTATTGACGATCTTGACAGAAACAAGCGGATTGATGTGTTTGACGGTGAGTTCATAGTATCAGCATCAAGAAGGCTGGAAGCCACTGGTGAGGTCGCTACAGGCGGAGCTTCTGCTTACAGATGGATTCCCACCCATGGTCCTTTTGTCCATCTGGATACCAGAGGAAGTGCCGCTGTGTGGCAGACCAGGCGCAATCTGGTGGATAACCCGGTCATTTAATCGGAGAGTGTACATGAAGATTCCCGTTATTGTCCTGATTTCTGTTCTCACAATTGCTCTATCAATCAGTTTGACAACTGTTTACCGGATGGATGAAAAGATCAACTTTATGAGAGAGATGGTGGGAGAATACAGCGAGAGGGCGGAGCTGATTGCAACACAGCGAGACACACTGGCCCGGATAAACACCGCTCACTCAGCCAGGATTGATTCGATACCCTTTCTTCGCCATACTGCTGATTCACTGCAGGTTCGCCTTGATGAAGCAGAGCTTGTTCGTAACTATCCTGGCTACTATCTGGTTATTGATACCGGTCAGAACAGATTCCATCTCAGGCGCGGCGAGCTTCTGGTTCGGTCGGGTTACTGCGGAACAGGTAAGGGCTGGACGGCAAATGACAATGGCCTGGTGTGGAATTTCAGTACACCAAGAGGTATCAGATATGTTGTAAAAAAGAGCGAAAATCCATACTGGTTTAAGCCTGACTGGTACTGGCTCGAGCAGAATCTCCGGCCACCCCGGCCCGGTCAGGATGTTCTTATACCCGACAGCCTTTCCTGGGAGGAGCAGATTGTTTATTACAACGATTCATTGACCTCCAGTGAGCGGGTCTGGGTTAGGGCCGTTCCAGGTGCACTGGGCAATTTCAAGCTGGATCTTGGTGGGGGAATTCTTATGCATTACGGAGTGGGGCGGGGAAGAAATGTCAGCCATGGTTGTATCCGGCTGAGTAATTCTGATCTTGAGGCCATATACAGGGTACTTCCTGTGGGTGCCCCTGTTTTAATTTATTGAGAAAGAGGCTGATATGATATCCACATTTGCAGGAACTGCTGTAAAGAGATCACGATTGAATATTATTTTAATAGCCGGTACCCTGGCGGCTGTACTTATTGCGATCTTTTTTATAAATCAGTCGAAAACAGATTCTCCTACACTTCATCAGGACTCCGCAACGGAAGCAAACCAGATTGTTCCACCGGTTGAAAACACCGAAAGTATTCCCATGGAACAACCTCCGGATTTATGGCTTCAGGCCTACGGGTCTTCAACGGGTAACGCGGCCTGGGGCCACGCAATAGTTGCTCCCTTTGATACATTGTGGAGTATTTCTACGGGAAGAGAATTGTTTTCACCTCCCGCGATTGTTGGCGATATGATTTTTCTCGCGGGTAATGACAAGGTTCTTCGCGGAATTAATAAAAATTCCGGTTCACAGCAATGGTCAAGAACTGTTACATGCGGCCTCTCCGGTGGAGTTGCGGCGGATTCTACAACAGTCTACTTCAGTGGTCAGGACGGATACATGTACGCCCTGAACATCGAAACAGGTTCAGAAAGATGGAAAGCTGGCCTCGGATACCACATATTTACCGATGCCTGTGTTTTCTGTGACAGTCTTGTTCTTGCGGGGAATTCCATGGGATCTATTGCCGCTTTGAACCGAAGAACCGGTGATGTGGTATGGAACGATACAATGGATGGCCTGCTGCTGGGGCCGGCGCTTTCGGACAGTATCGCAGTATTTTCATCGGAAGCCGGTGCCGTAGGGGCATGGGATATTGCGGGAAATACACTCTGGTCACGGAGTTTTTCTTCGCAGCCATCTGCTCCTTCAATTAAGTCCAATGTGGTTTTCATAGGCTTTTCGACAGGTAAGGTTCTGGCTTTTTCCCTTCTTACCGGGGAAACCCTGTGGGAAACTGCTCTGGAAGGCGTTCGCGGAAGAACCGTTGTTTCCCGCCCGGCACTTGTTGGGGATTCGTTACTTGTCGCGGGAACATGCGATGGAAGGGTTTTCTGTCTGGATACCGGCAGTGGAGAACTATTATGGCAAACGGAGTTTGAGAACTGGGTATCGGTAACTCCCGCGGTTTGCGATACTATTGTGTACGCAAGCTGCGATGACAACAGAATACACCTGTTGAGCTTGAATACAGGCTTTCCAATTGATGCTATAGAGACAGGATCATATTCAGGAACACCGCCTCTGATAATGGGAGGTGTTTTGTTTACAGGGAATTCCGCGGGTGATTTTACAGCAATAACCGGAGCTGTACCTGGTAATTCCGAGGAAGAAGAATAAAATGCCCAGCGGAATGATATCAAGCGGATACGCCCTTGTAACAGGTCCGTCCAATACAGGTAAATCAAGTTTACTGAATGCGCTTACAGAAACCAGAATATCTCCGGTGGCTCTTCAACCGGCATCGACCAGAATGCCTATTACCGCCATATGCACTCCTGGAAACGCACAGATATGTTTTGTAGACACCCCGCCACTGGAAAGTGGATACGACTGGTCTATCATTGACTGGGTGGATGTGGTTGTTCTTGTTGTTGATATTAAGACATTCGACAGGGATATTGAAAGACCTGTGGTAAAACACTTTTTAAGGCGTGCAAACAGTAAGCCTGTGGTGTTGGCTCTGGGCAGAAGTGATTTCGTTAAACCGGAACACCGGGAGGCTTATGTTGCCAAAGCAAGATATACAAACAGGTTTACTGGAATTATACCTGTTACACCTTTGCTTGGTTATGGAATTACAGAGCTTATGGATGCTGTTCTACAGAATATACCAAAGCGGAACAGATTGTTTCCCAGAAACATAAATACTCTTAATTCCAAGCGCTTTCTCATATCAGAGCAGATTCGCACTCAGTTGTTTAGCATTCTTCCTCTGGAAGTTGCGGGAGAAACTGCGGTACAGGTGGAGGAGACATCACAAAGAGATGGAAGACTTTATGTCAGAGCCAACCTGATTGTAGCCAGAGCTTCCTCCAAGGGAATTCTAATCGGACGCAAGGGGCAGACCCTTGAACACATAAACAAGCTGTCCTCAACAGCCATTGGAGAATTTACCGGAGAAGAGTGCAGGCTGGATCTGTGGGTGAAGGTTAGGGAAGCATGGACAGAGAACAAGACCGATTTGCTTGAGTTCGGATATGTCTGCTGATATCCAGAAAGCCTGCAGAATCAACATTGAAGACTTCGAAGGCCCTCTGGATCTTCTTCTGTTCCTGATCCGAAGAGACGAACTTGATGTTATAACGATACATGTAGCTGAAGTTGCCGATCAGTATTTGAAATATATCCGAGAGGCTGAGGATCTTAATCTGGACATTGCCGGTGAGTATCTTGTCATGGCAGCTACACTTACAAGAATGAAGAGCAGAATGCTTCTTCCTGTTGAGAGAGCTCTTATGGAGGATACAGAGGATTCCATGGAAACTCTTATGAGGCATCTTGTACTCTACAAAGCCTTTAAAGAGGTTGCTTCTGATTTACGAGAAAATGAATCCATCTGGCGGGATGTTTTTGCCCCGCCGGGAGAGCGTGCCAGGTACGAGGAAGATATAACGGAAATAGATTCCGGTCAGACATCTCTGCTGGATTTACTTATTGCCCTTGAAAACATGACAGAGAAGAACGCCCCACCTCCACTGCACCGGATACACAAGCCGCTTCTTTCCCTCACCGAGTGCGTATCTGCTTTGGACAACCTTCTTCCCGGGAACGCAACAAGACATTTCAGGGATGCAATAGGGGAGAATGCTGACCAGGCCATAGTAGTATCTTTCTTTGTTGCAGTTCTTGAACTTGTTAAGCGTGGATGGCTAACAACAGAACAAAGTTATCCTTTTGCGAACATCACCATGAAACGAAAAGAGGAAAGGTGGGAAATGAATGCTTGATCAGCTTGCAAGGCAGATAGAAGCTCTTCTTGTTGCCACCGAATCACCTGTTACATTGAGCAGAATCTGCGAACTTACAGGTTGCGGTACCGAGTCTGCGGAGCAGGCTGTTGTGCGTATTGAAGCAGAGCTTTCTTCTGGAGGTCACGCTGTTGTTGTTGCTCGACTTGCCGGAGGATACAGGATTGTAACAGATCCCGATCTGGGCTTTATAGTCGGGCAGTTATTTGAAGGAAAAAGGCACAGCAGGCTTTCAAGGGCATCTCTGGAAACACTGGCGGTGATCGCTTACAGGCAGCCGGCAACCAGGGCTCAGGTTGAGGCTGTTCGCGGGGTGAACAGCGACAGCGCCATGAGAACTCTGCTGGAGAGAGATCTAATAAAAATAACAGGACGACAGGAGACTCCGGGAAGACCACTTCTTTACGGCACAACCTCGCGCTTCCTGGAATATTTCGGTCTCAGTAATCTTGAGCATCTGCCCAGGATGGATGAGATGGAGAATCTTTTGAAGCTTTCAGCTCAGGATATTGAGAGGATGGCTTCTGAGTTATCGGGGGAAGAAATTGACCAGACAATCCAGAGGTAAAAAGACCGCATCGGCCAGTGCTGACGGAATGAGACTTAACCGCTTCATTGCAAGATCCGGAATTGCCAGCAGGAGAAATTGCGATGCCGGTATCAGGAACGGTATGGTTACCGTTAATGGACGACTGATTACCAATCCCGCAGAGAGAATATCGGTCGGCGATCTCGTTTTGTGGGACGGTGCTTCGGTAACCCTTCCGGATGTATTTGTCGCAGTGATGAATAAGCCATCAGGTTACGAGACAACAATGAATGAAAGTGCCGCAAGACCTGTATCACAACTATCTGTAGGAATGCCCAGGGGAGCAGCCCCTGTAGGTCGTCTTGATATACGAACCGGCGGACTTCTTCTCTGGAGCAACGATGGTGAGCTTGTTTACAGACTCACTCATCCGAAGTGGCGGATAGAAAGGGAATACTCCCTCATTCTTGCCAGGCCTCCCGAGAGAGAAGCTGTTGATAAAATGCGTAAAGGCGTATACATTGCTCCCCGAGAGTTCTCTAAACCTAAGTCCGTAGAAAAAACCGGGCCGAAGACTCTTAGTGTTGTTTTAACAACCGGGCGTAACAGGGAAGTCAGAAGACTCTCAAAGTTCTCAGGAATTCCTCTGATTGGCCTTGAAAGAATCAGATTCGGATCCATACAACTTGCGGATCTTGAGCGGGGCAAGTGGCGGCCACTCAACGCAGATGAAATTGTCTCACTCTGCAAAGCTGTCAGGCTTGACAGGTAACGGCTCTTCTTAAGCAAATTTGGGAGGTTAATATGCAACAGATATTTACCCTGCTGGCCACCCTGATTGCTTTTGCTCCATTTGGAATCAGGGAAAACTCTTTTTCTGACGGGGACATCTATGTCGGCCCGGGATCGGACACTCTGTACATCGATGAGGACTTCATTCAGGATGGCAACATCATCATCTATGGAGATGGAGTTCTGCTTGTTGATAATGCCAAGCTGACCATTTCACAGGGTGTGATACTCTCATGCCATGGCTCGAAACCTGTGACGGTTCCCTGATAAATATAGAGTTTCCCGATCCGGACTATGTGGAACACTTCGAGTTCTCGGAAAACACACCCGGTATTGACGGTATTGGCTTTGTATTCATTGTTGATCAGTGCAGCAGGTGCTGGTGGTCTCTTGAAACTCAGCCCGGTTGCTCGGTTTCAGTCAGCAACTCTGTAATACGAGGCTCATGCGTCAGAATGC
>JAUVJW010000024.1 GCA_030596465.1 Candidatus Fermentibacteraceae bacterium
CCGCAGGCCATACAATTTAAAGCGCCGGCCTTTTCCGCGTCTTCCCATCTGGCAAACTCGGAGGCAGTGGCGATTGCGCTGGGAACAAGCTTAAGAGGACAGATATCAACGCATTTGCCGCACCTGATACATGGACCTTCCGCAACATCTCTGACCTCATCCGGTGACATTGCCAGAATACCGCTTGTGCCCTTTGTTACCGGAGCAGCATCAGTGAACATGGCCATTCCCATCATGGGACCGCCACTAATCAATCTTTTTACATCGCCCTTGTATCCACCGGCAGCTTCGATCAGTTTAGAAACAGGTGTTCCCACGCACACATCAAAATTACCCGGGCTGTTCACACCCAGGCCGGAAACCGTGGCAATTCTTCTGATACAGGGTATGCCCCTGCAGACAGCCTCAGTAACAGCAACGCAGGTTCCCACATTTTGAACAACAACACCTATGTTAAGGGGAAGACCACCCGCCGGTACTTTCCGGCCAACGGCAGCGTCAATGAGCTGTTTCTCGGCACCTTGAGGATACCGCACTTTCAGCCGAACAACTTTTGCGCCCTTTTTCTCCAGAACCTCAATAGCGTCAGGCTTATTTACCTCAATGCCAATACACGGGTCGGCAACACCCAGAACATGGGCAAGAATATTCATTCCAGTAATGAGATCATCAGCTCTTTCAAGCATAAGACGGTGATCCGCAGTGAGATATGGTTCACATTCAACACCATTGATTATGAGTGTATCGATCTTTACGCCCTTTGGAGGTGAAAGCTTCACATAGGTTGGGAATGATGCCCCGCCCATTCCGCAGACACCAGCTTCCTTTATCCTGTTAATGATCTCGGAAATTTCTGAATTCTTCCAATCGGTTATTGGCTCGTAAACCTCTCCGCCGTCTTCTGATTCGGTCTTGATCACAACCGCAGGACCGCTGCGCATGTGGGGCATAGGGACATTCTCAACCCTTAGTACTTTTCCATTAACAGGCGAATGGGTCGGCAGACTGATGAAACCGTTCTGCTCTCCGATCACTGAACCTCTTTTAACCTCATCGCCCGGTTTAACCACCGGCCTGGACGGGGCTCCAAGATGCTGACAGAGAGGAACGGTAACAACCTCGGGAGCAGGGAGTCTCACTACGGCTGCACCGCTGGACAGACCCTTGTTTCCCGGAGGGTGCGTACCGCCGGCAAAGCTCTTTACCTTGCTCATGCTCCTCCATTGTTGGTGTTAGTTTCTATGTTATTATCTCACATCTAATTACATATACTTTTCAGTCTACTGTCACTAAGACAGCAAAGACACAATCAAAAGACATCATGGATTCATCAAATATACATAATCTGGAGGCTTTTTTCAGCCCTTAAGAAGTTTGTCCAATTCCTCGCGGAACTGCAGCACATCTCTGAATTGTCTGTAAACACTGGCGAACCGGACATATGCTACCTGATCCACTTCCTGAAGCAATTCCATGACACATTCACCGATAAATGTCCCTTCTACCTCATCGGGATATTCTTCGGTAACCCTGGAGATTATCTGCTCCACGAGAACTCTGATCTGTTCACCGGAAACAGGACGCTTCTCACATGATCGCACTATACCCTTTTCCAGCTTCTTGGGATCAAAAGGTTCCCGCAACCCATTTTTTTTCACAACAGAAGGATAACTGGTTTCTATGTACTCATAAGTGGTAAATCTGTATCCGCATTCATTGCACTCCCGCCTTCGCCTGGTTGCCCGGCCATCCTTAACTGTACGGGAATCTATTACCCTGTCATTACTGTTGGAACATCTTGGACATCTCATATGGATGTTACTACAAACGAAAGTACTGCTCGTCAAGACCGTGAACTTGACGAATCAGGAATGTGTTCATAGAATTGGGGCACTTCAGTGGTGGGTGTAGTTCAGTTGGCAGAGCCCCTGATTGTGGTTCAGGTGGTCGCCGGTTCGAGCCCGGTCACCCACCCCATTAATGCGCTCCTGGCTCAATTGGCAGAGCAACGGACTCTTAATCCGTGGGTTCCGGGTTCAAGTCCCGGGGGGCGTACCAGAGGGGGCATGGCTGCATGTCCCCTTACAAAATATATCGGTGCGCCCGTAGCTCAGCTGGATAGAGCAACGGACTTCTAATCCGTAGGTCACAGGTTCGAATCCTGTCGGGCGTGCCAGATTACTCTTCTTTACTTTCATCTCTTGACAACCGCTTCTTTTATTTGCAGATAGTAACAATACGTGTTGTAGCAAGTTATCTGTTAACATTGTCATTGAGGGGGCGTGGTTCTTTGGGTATTCGAAGGGTTGAGGGTAAATCTCTTGAGCTATATCTCCGTGAGATCGGGTCAAAAGAATCTCTTACATCCGAAGAAGAGGCTGATCTTGCAAGAAAAATCAAAGCTGACGACAGAGAGGCACAGGAAATTCTGGTAGAAGCCAACCTCAGATTTGTGGTAAGCATCGCCAAACAATATGCCAATCAGGGAGTTGCCCTTGAAGATCTTATCAGCGAAGGCAATGTTGGTCTGATACGGGCGGCCAGAGGTTTTGACGAAAAACGAGGTTGCCGATTTATCACCTACGCTGTATGGTGGATAAGACAGGCAATTCTTCAAACTCTTGCTGAAAATTCCAGAATTGTCAGATTACCTCTTAACCGGGTAAATGAATTGTATCGAATGGGTAGAGCCTCCAGAGAACTGGGGCATAACCTGGGTCGTAAACCCTCCACTGATGAAATTGCCGGCCAGCTTGATGTACCGCGAAAAAACATTGAGGGAATGCTTTCAATTCACAGTACACACCTCTCTCTGGACAGACCGGTTTACGATGGAAGTGACAAAACCTTTCAAGATATGATGCCCTCCCGTGACAAGGAATCTCCGGAAGATGCCGTTGTGGAAGACTCTCTGAAGAAGAGCGTACTCGAGATGCTGGAAACTCTCGATATACGGGAGAAAACCATTATCAGCCTTTTCTTCGGTTTAAGCACAAACAGAAGACACACCCTGGCTGAAATCGGACGAACCATGGGAATAAGCCGGGAACGGGTCAGACAACTGAAGAACAGAGCTATCGACAAACTGCAGCAGCATTATGATTCCGATACTATGCTGATGCTGCTTGACTGATCAATTCGAGTAACACCTGCTCTTCGGACCCGAGCCCTTGTGTTTCTCTACTCTTTCCGGTTTAAGGTTTTTTTGTTCCGCCATGGCAAGAAAAGCCGCACCGTCTTCCGCCTTCACAGAAATACACATTCCGCAATCGGTTGAAACATTTCTTGGTATGGGAACCATCCTGCAGGAAATACCACTCTTCCTGGCCGCTCTTTCAGCGGTAAGTACATGTGTCATTGATTTAAATATCATGTACAAATAGTCATTCACAGTACATCCTCACCGCTTTCAATGCCATTTCTATATCGTTGACTGTGGTAAACAGTCCGGGACTGAGTCTTACGGTTCCACCTGGAAATGTACCTATGGTTCTGTGTGCGGAGGCCGCGCAGTGAAACCCGTGCCGGCAACAGATGTTGTGCTCCCGTGAAAGGTAATCAGCAATTGAAGCGGTACATGAGTCGGCCAGAGTAAATGAGACAACAGCAGTCCACAATTTCCCCGATGAGGGTCTGTGAACTGTAGCACCCTTGATTTCCTCAATACCCCTGGCAAGCATACCGGCAACTTTCATCTTTCTTCTGTATATCTCCTGGAGACCAATGGAATTCAAGTACTCAATTCCAGCAAGAAGACCTGCCAGCCCGGGACCGTTCATCGTACCTGCCTCAAAACGATCCGGAAGGAAATCGGGCTGTCTGCTTTCCTCGGACAGGCTACCTGTTCCCCCCTGGGCCAGGGATTGAATCTGATCGGGGTTAAACCGGTCAGCAAACACCATTCCCCCGGTTCCAGGCACTCCCATCAGCCCCTTATGGCCTGTAAATGCAATTATGTCTGCCCCCTGGGTAAAGTTAACTGGTACTATTCCCGCACTCTGAGCAACATCCAGCATGAAGATTGTTCCGCGAGAGCGGCAGATTTTTGAAATAGCCGCAACATCCTGTACAGTTCCGGTTACATTGGATCCATGGTTAAGTACTGCCAGTTTTGCCCCGTCTGTGTTTCTTTCAAATGCCCCAAGATCAAGATGGCCCTGTCTGTCGCAGGGAGAGTAAACTACTTCCACTCCTTTTTCAGAGAGAGCGGTCAGCGGGCGGGTTACCGCATTGTGTTCCATTGAGGAAGATACAACTTTGTCTCCGTTTTTAAGCATACCGTGAAGAACTGTGTTTATAGCCCACGTAACATTGTGAGTAAATATCACATTCAGAGGATTGCCGCCGCCAAAAAAAGAAGCCACAGCTTCCCGGCAATCGAGAACAACACCAAGCGCGTCAAGAGCAGCTGTACAGTTCCCTCTGGCAGGACTGGCTCCAATGTTTCTTATATAATCGGAAACGGCTTCAACCACCGATTCCGGTTTCGGCCATGAGGTGGAAGCATTGTCAAGATAAATCAAAGGCAGCTCCTTTCTTTATCCGACAAATATATAAGATTACAAAAGAAAATCTATCTGTACCTAACCCGAATCCATCAAAAGTTTCTTGCTGCAATACCGTATCTCGCTGCACAGCCTTCGTTATACTCCCGTCGCCATCCTCAACATACTGCAAAAGTATGCCTGCGGGGTCACCAGTCGTATGCCTCGGCTGAACAACAATCTACGGCATTTCGCGACAGTAACCTATGATGGATCCGGGCTAAGAGCCGGCAGGATGCGACAGATATACTTGACAGGGTTTATTTCAAGAGTACACACAGCTTACTTCTGCTGTTCCAAGAATGTGCCCTTTCATAGCCGATTCGAGTATGGACGCGGAGACATCCCCGTCTGCGATATTCAGAATCAGGTCAAGAGCATACAATGAGAAGCTCAACGAAAGATCGGGAAGCTTCTCGGCGGGTCCGGTCCATCCGATACCAAGAAGGTCGTTTACACCTTGACACATCCCTCCGGGAAGAACACTCTCTGCTGGAAGCCTGCCGTAAATGGTTTTTTTTCCGATTGGAATATTCCATAACACCCAGAGAACTTTTTCCCGGGATGAAGAACATATAAGAGCCAGGCTCCGGGTTCCCTCGGGCTCCTCCGCCCATCCAAATGGTGGAGATGCATTAAGTCCCGCTGAGGTATACCAGCCTGGCAGATATCCCCCGTCTGTAAAAGCACTGCTGCAAATTTTAAACTCCATTGTAATCCCTTCTTCCCCCTTATTGCAACATATTGATTATTTTCTCTTCTGTAAATACCTCGATCTTCCAGTATTCTGACAATTGTCTGCATCCCCGCAGGGAGAAAACGGTTCTACCCGGGCAATTACATCCCTTACCGAGGAATCACAATTCAGAATACTTTCTTCTACCTGCCTGCCTATAATGTACCCCTGCTGTACAGAACTGTCACTTTTAACCTGCAGGTGAAGGTCAACATAAATTCCGCCCCCCTGCATTCTGGCCCTGAATCGGTGAATACTGATAACCCCTGTAACACACCTGGCAGCGCTCATCATCTTATCAACAACTTCCACAGGCGGAGCCGAATTGGTCACTTCTCCAATAACCGGCTGCAGCACCTTCCATCCGGCCTTTATGATGAAAATCGAGACAACGGCGCCTCCTATACTGTCCAGAAACATAAAAGATCTGCTGATCATTGGCGCACTTACCGCAATGAGAACAGGAATGGAGCTTAAGCCATCGGATCTGTGATGCCATGCGTTAGCAGCAAGGGCACCGGATCCGGTTTCTCCTGCTTTCTTCAGTGTCCAGCGGAAAAGTACTTCCTTGGCAATCAGCGATACAGCGGCAGCGACAATAGCAAATATGCCCGGTCTGACCGATGTTGTATCGCTGCCGAGAGCTTTCAGAGAGTCAATGGCAATCCCAAAACCTGTGAGCAAAAGCATAATACCGATAAAAAGACTGACAACAGTTTCTATGCCTTTGTGTCCCATGGGATGTGTTTCATCGGGAGGTTTGCACCAGAATCCGGCACCAACTATTATCGCCGCATCCGTAGTGAGATCGGACAGACTGTGTACAGCATCCGCCACAAGAGCCCTGCTTCCGGCCAGGATTCCCGCGTATCCTTTTAATGCAGTAAGAAGAAGATTAACAATAAGCCCGACTACAGCGGCACGCTGTATGGGTTCAGCTTTTTGAGGAGACTCTGGAGATGTATTCGGCATAAAACTCCACGCACCTTAAATAATCTGAGATGGAAATGCTCTCGTCCACTGAATGAAGAGCCCCAATTCCCCTCTGATCCAGGCAAACAGGAAGGAATCGATATGCATTTTTTGCAACCATTGAATACCTTCTTGAATCGGTAGCGGCAGGAAAGATTCCACATCTGAAACCTGTTCCAGGAGCGACATTATGCAGAATTGAGGTTTTAAGAGCCTTGAAGTCCGGTGTGTCCGTGCTTGAAACAGGCGAGGGTTCCGAAATACTCGGATTATCAATAAGCTCTACAGCAATTCCAAAGGGTTCTGCAACACTCTCGATAAATTCATGAACCGCGGCTACTGAACTTCCCGGGGAGGGTCTGGTATTGATAACAGCCTCCGCTTTTCCCGGCAAAACATTCTCCTTGCATCCTCCTGAAAGAACCGTCGGCGCAATTGTGGTTTGAAGCCATCTTGAAGAACTTATTTCAACTGGTACATACGGCAGGGGCATGGAACTGTCTTCAAGAGCCACAATAGCCCTTGCGAGAATCCCGATGGCAGTCCTGTCGGGGGGTACCGAAGAATGTCCCTGAAACGCTTCAGAAATGAGTCGGAAAGAAGCATAACCCTTCTCCGCAATGGCTAACTCCGCTGTAACGGTTCCATCCGGGTCTGAGTAGATGTATCCACCTTCATCCAGAACGCTGCTGCATACAACACCGCTGGTTATCAGACTCTCTGTAATTGCTTTTGCCCCGCAAAGACCACCAACTTCCTCATCGTGACCAAAGGCAAAAAGCACAGTACGCCGGGGCTTGAAACCCCCGGCAAGAAGAAGAGAAACAGCCTCAAGCATTCCACTGAATCCGCATTTGTAATCAATGGTTCCTCTACCCCACACTCGATTCCGCAACACCTCTCCACCGTATGGGTCACAGGACCATTTGCCTGATTCACCTGCCGGAACAACATCCTGATGGGCAGCCAGCATAACCGGTTCCAGTGCCGAATCGCCAGCCCACTTCAGTAGAATCGACGCACCTCCATGAAGCTCCATCTCAAGAGAGGAGAATACTTCACTCCAGACACTTGCGGAATATTCACGCAACCTGTGAAAAGGCTCCAGAGAAAAACTCCCCGGAGCTGAAACGGTTGGAAATTTTATGGTTCCGGCAAATCGGTGAACAATACTGTTCATATCTTCCCGGGAAAGGTTCAAACTCTCCCGGGAAGTACAAAAATTAGTTGGTAACATTTACCCATTTGATGTTGAAACCCTCATATCCGAGGGAGTCTATAAGAACAGAAACGCTCTCGGCAATTTCCATTGCCTCCCCAAAAGTAGACTCAGACGGGAAAAGCAGAGTAACATGTACCGGTCTTTCATCTGTGTTTCTTCTGCTTATGGTTCGCACAGCCTGATTCATCCCCCTGTTGAACACTCTTTCATCAAACCTGTATCCACTGGCAGGTTCAACAATATCCTTGTTGTATTCCTCGATAATGCATCTGAACCACTGATCCGTGAAAAGAATTTTCAATTCCACAGGCTGAACCTCAGCGGAATCATCCAGCAGAGGAAGGATTGCTACTGCCATGTAACTGGTTTCGGTAGAGTCCGTCCAGGCGAAAAGTGAATCCGGAGTCAGCATTCTGAAATCATTACTGTTGATTTTCTGCAGCATGTAATTCACCACGGGTTGAATGGACATGGATCCACTGCCCAGAAAAGATACCCCTGTACCCTCAGGTATCAGGGAAAGATCTACATTGGTTCTTGGTGAAGCCGAAGTACCTTCCGCATTGAATACATACACTATTTCGGTTCCCAGCATAAGAGGCAGAGAGTCAATTGGAATTTCCTCTTCAAGCAGATCAGCCACAGTTTCAACCTCGGGTTCATACTCCGCCCGATCATAACTGCTGACTATAAACACAGCACCCGCAGCAGCCAGAATGAATATCAATAAACCGAAAAAACCGGCATTTCCTTTGTGTGGAGAGGTGAGTTCAAGAGCTTTTCCATCCTTGCTCTTTCCATCATCAAGGGGTTTCTGCAATGCGGCCCTCTGATCCTTCATTGGATCTGTCTGTGGTTCAAGTTTGAATCCGCAGTTATCACACCTTCCTGTGTTTCGCCGATTCTCATAGCCACAATTTCTGCAGCGCATCAAATAACCTCCGTTGGACTCTCTGTACTCGTAACCGAATCCTCTTCCGCGGGAATATAGAATCCCCTGAAGTACTCTTCATCAATGTATGGATGATACACGACGGACAAACTATCAACAAGTACTTCTATTGTCTCCGTTTCCATGCGCTGTTCAGCTTCAGAAATAACTCTGTCCCTGATATCATCAAATGATGGAATACGCTCTTCATTGATTTCATCAAGGCGGAACCAGAGCGCCGTTGAATCGGAGAGAGTGACAATTGCCTCTTCGCCCTGAATCAGGCTGAAAAGAGTCTCTCTGTCTCCCTCGGGAACCATCATGCTTTCAAGTGGTCTTGTAATTGTCTCTTCTCCCTCGGCGAGAATAGGAGGGAAAAGCTCGAACTGATCAACCGCTGCCAGAATATCATCACCTGAAGCCATCATGGCCTCAGCTGTGTTCAACTTCTCATTATTCTCCAGGAAAAGTACATGAAAAACACGGCTTTCATTTATTGGAAGGTCATCACGAATGTCAAGGTAAACATTATTCAAGGTCGCTGAATCCGAAACAATTCTTGTGGAAATTACCACTTCGTAGTACTTATCCAGAACTGCTTCCCAGAGCTTGGCTTCCAGCATGTGCGCCACATCGGGAATGGTATCGAGACCAAGCCGTATTGCCTCATCCATCTCGATATCAAAAAGGGCAAGTCTTCTTGCGTAATCAGTAAGCCACCGGATGTTGTCTGTGTCTCTTGGAAAATAATCCGGAAGACCC
Organism: Candidatus Fermentibacteraceae bacterium; assembly: GCA_030596465.1. Taxonomy (GTDB): domain Bacteria; phylum Fermentibacterota; class Fermentibacteria; order Fermentibacterales; family JCC-6; genus Sabulitectum. The sequence goes on from JAUVJW010000024.1 coordinate 9,168, forward strand.
TGAATGTTTTCCGTCATAGAGAAAAGTGTTCTTGATCCTCCATCCCAGGATACCGCGATAAGACTCTCTTCCTCCGGTTGAAAAACACCGAACATTATACCCCGGGCATCTGCGTTCTCCGCTATGAGACGAATTACCTCCGAATCAGCATGAACATTACGAGCTGTCTTTAAACTGTCTTCCAGAAATATCTTTCTTGCCTCTCTGTTTCTCGCGAGCAACATAGAGGCAATGCGCTGAGAATCGGTTTCGAACGGCTCGGTTTCGTATGTCCAGACTGAATCAATCTGCAGCATTCTCCATCCTGTTGTTACCGGAAACGGATCAATAATATCTCCTGCTTCGGCTGAGATAAGATACTCATGATCCTGGGCATTTGAGAAATTTTTGTCACTGATATTTATCTGTCCTCTGGTCTGCCTGACGATATCATCAACAGCAAACTCCACTACTAAATCGGAGAGGTCTTCACCAGCCTTCACCATTGAAAAAACACTGTCCATAAAAAGACTGTCCTCGTGGTAAAAGCATGTGTAAGAAATTCCCGTGCCCATTTTTTCCCAGAAATCCCGGACTTCATTATCACTCATTTCTACCTTGTCCAACCAGTAGGCAAGCCACTCTGCCTGAAGGATCTCTCTTGATCTTTCGTGGACCAGTCGTACAACTTCCCTGTCATTATCAAGCCCGAGGTCAACAGCATGTGCAATGAACAATTCTCGAGCAACTATATTGTCTCTGAATATATTCACAGAAAGAGTATCCCCGCGATACCTCTCAAATGACTCACTTATGTTTTCAGGATAAATATGTCTTTCCCCAACAGAAATAACCGCGCCATCAGCAGCGTTTTCAACATTTCGGCCACACGCCAGGAACAGAACTGCGGCACCAGCCACAAAAATTATACTGGTCTTCTTCAAAACGACTCCATTTCATATTTGTATTTTCCTGTTTTACAAGTACACCCGACAGTATTATTGTTACCCTTTCAGACCGAATTGTCAACAGGAGGTAAAATGTCCTTTCTTATCTGCACAATGTTTTCTATAGTTCTTTCTCTGCAATCGCTGTCGGGTACACCGTCTTCCTGGAATTCCGGAATTTTCGCTGTTGATATCGATTCAGGAAATATCCTGATCAGCGCAAATGCTGATATTTCCTTCAGACCTGCCAGTACTGTCAAGGCGGTTACAACACTGACTGCTCTGAACACGCTCGGATCAGCTCATGTTTACCAAACCACTATACGGGTAGATACTCTCTCAAACAGTGTTTTCCTTGTTGGATCCGGAGCTCCATTGTTGTCGATTGAAGATATCACCAGGGCGGCAATGGAGACTGCGGCTATTCTTCCCTTCAGGGAAAACTGGAACCTTTTCCTTGATCCGTCAGCTTTGACCGGGGAATCGCATCTGCCCGGCTGGGATGCCGCTGACTGGAACAGAACATACTGTCCACCTGTGGAACCTCTGTGTATCGGAGATAATGTTCTTGAGATTGTTGTCGCCTCTGTAAACGGATCTGTAAGACTGCTGACTTACCCTCAACTGCCAAACATTGGAATATTCAGCAATAATCTAATTTCAGGTCGGCTTACAGATTTAACTGCCACGGGTGGCAACTGGGAAACCGGTGAGCCGGAAATAACTGTATCAGGAACGATCCAGAACAATACACGGGAAATTCTGTATAAACCATTTGCGGGAGCACCGGGGGAACTGGCTCAAGTTCTACAGGACGAACTTAACCACTGGGGTGTCAATGCCAGCTACTCCGGAACCAGGGAAGCGGACTCTTCGCTGCTCACCACGGCAGTAATGTATTCAGACCCGTTATGGATAATCCTGGGCTCCATGAATAAATGGAGCAGAAATGTTGTAGCGGAACAGATACTTAGAACTGTAGCCAATAAGGCAACAGGAGAACCGGGTTCTACAAGAGCCGGTTGCGATATCTCAGGCGCTCTTCTTGACAGTCTGGTGCCGGAATCACAAGGCTGGCAACTTGCTGATGGATCGGGACTCTCAAGATTAAACCTTCTCACCCCAAGGCAACTTGTTGCTGTATTCGCCGCCGGAGCAGGATCGCTTGAATTCGGACCGGAATTCCTGGCTTCATTCCCTGTAAACGGGGTAGACGGCACTCTTTCAAGAAGAATGACTAATCTGCCCGCAGGAGCCTTTCGTGGAAAAACCGGATCCCTCAATGATACATGTACGATAGCCGGGATTCTCAGCACCCAGAGTGGAAGAAAGGTGGCTCTGGCCATATTTCTGGAGTTCCCCAGAGGACAGATATGGCTTGCCAGAGCCTGGCAGGATCAATACATTGAATCGCTGTACTACTGTTTGTAAACAAACCTTACTTTACACGCTCCATATACTGACCGGTTCTTGTGTCGATCCTGATCCTTTCGCCTTCTTTTACGAAAAGGGGAACCTGAACGACAACACCGGTCTCCATGGTGGCAGGTTTAGTTCCTCCTGTAGCGGTATCTCCTTTTAAGCCGGGATCCGATTTTGTAATAAGCAGCTCTACGAAATTGGGAGCTTCTACCATAATCGGTTTATCTCCTACGGAAAGTACATCGACCTGACAGTTGTCTGTAAGAAAATCAGCAGCGCTGCCCACCAGTTCCACCGAAAGATCAATCTGTTCGTAGGTTCCGGGATCCATAACTGTATACAAATCATCCGTGTGATACAAAAGCTGATACACTCTTCTTTCAAGCCTGATCTCTGTAACCCTTTCCCCTGCACGCCATGTTTTCTCGATCACTTTTCCCTGGATAACATCTTTCATCTTTGATCTGACAAAAGCAGCACCCTTACCCGGGTTCACATGCTGAAACTCTGTGATCTGATAGTA
>JAUVJW010000219.1 GCA_030596465.1 Candidatus Fermentibacteraceae bacterium
ATCGCTGGATTCAGAAGACATCCTTGTTATCACAGCGGATCACGGCAATGACCCGACCACACCGGGCACCGATCACTCCAGAGAATTCGTTCCTCTGCTGGTATACTCTCCCGGCTGTGCTGGAGTTTCCCTTGGAACACGCTCCACCTTCAGCGATATTGCCTGTACCCTTGCAGAATTTTTCCGGATTGGTGAAGGGTTTCCCGGCAATTCATTCCTGAAAGAGGTGCGTTGTGACATCTGATGAGATGCTTAATGAAGCAAAATTACTGATTGACAGAAGCTATTCGCCATACTCACACTTCAGAGTGGCAGCAGTTCTCGAAGACTACGATGGAAATATTCACGGTGGTGTAAATGTTGAAAATTCTTCCTATGGCATGACGATGTGTGCAGAACGGTCAGCGGTGTTCGCCGCAGTTGCCACCGGAGCGAGAAGATTCAGGAAGATCCTGATTTATTCCCCGGATGGACCTCCTGTACCGTGCGGAGCATGCAGGCAGGTGCTATGGGAATTCTGTGACAAAGACTTCAGGATAACAGTGGCTTCAGATGGGATTCCCCCCAGAGATTTCCTCCTGGGTCAATTGTTGCCTGAAGCTTTTCAGTTGTAGTATCCACAATCCCGGTTACGCAGGCAACCAGATCGCTGGTGCGAAAACCATCGGGAAGGTGTTTTGCTCCGGGTATGATCTGTTCCCCTCCAATCTGGATCAAGGACACATCCGCTACGCTGGACATTATTTCATCCAGTGAAAAATCGGGCATGGATGCTGACATAATAAGTACACCGGCTCCCTCTTCACTTATCTTTCGGAGAATTTCCGAAAAACTATTTTCAATCGCAATAGAAAAACCTGCGTTTCTCAGAGCCGCACTGGATCTGGCGGTATCCACGCTGTCAGGAAGAGCTATGAGGATAAAAGCCGAATCATCGTCCATACCTGCCCTTGGAAAACTCAGAGTAAACTCTACCTGATCATCCAGAGTCTCATAGAAAACATGACCTCCTCCGGATCTGACCATGGCATAAACAGATGCTAATCCTGGTATTTCGCTTTTTACGGGAATGAATAATCTTTCAAGAGCCTCCTGAATACCGCTTTGACCGGTAACGGTTACACAGAGACCGGAACCGATAGTATCGCCGTACGAACTGATTGAAATAGCAGTGGCCAGATCGGTATTCTGAATCACAAGCAATAATCCTACAAGCATGTTTTCCAGAGAAGTCGGATCAAGAAGCCCAACAGTTCTTATGGATGTGTCAATTGTCAAAGAAATTTCAGGCTCGATCAACTGCTTCAGCATTCCCTCATTATCGGCCAGAAAAGAGTCAAACCTTACTTTTTCAGGAAAACCGGTCTTTCCCGCAATACTGGAAAAGTTTGCAGTAAGTGCTCTAACCATTCTAACGGCCGCACCTATATTGTTCCGGTTCAGGACATCCTCCAGCCTGATTACCCTTTCAAGCATGGATTCAATCATAAGGCTAAAGGCGTTCATCACAGTTGAATCACTTCCCAGACCGGATAGCCCTGCACCACTCAGCGGGTAACAGATACCCACCAGACAATTGTTTTCAACACGGGACCATTTAAATCTGTGATAGACTACACCTCGATCTGTCTTCATGCGCAGGTCTCTGCTTCCCTCTGCCTCAACCTTAATCGCTCTAACGAGACGATCTCTATCGTCAATGTGAACAAGAGAATAAAACACATCATTTACCGGTCCTGCCACAAGACTGCTGTTTCCACCCAGCAGAGGGCGAAACACCTGTTTTGAATCAATCATCCATACAAAATAGCCTGCCATTGAGGCTGCCTGCTCGGCAAACCGTCTATCCTGCCTGATAGCCTTACTGAGTATTCGCTTGCTGGAAATATTCTTAGCCACAAAAGCCGCATATTTTCTTCCACAAAATTCCATAAGGTCAACTGAAACTTCAACAGGATACACAACATTATCTTTTCCTTTATGATCCGTCTCAAATTGCAGAGAACCTCGTTGAAGAAGGGATTTCCACAAGGTATTCCACCATTCATCCTCCGCCATAGTATTCAGTTCAGAAAAACGATGGCCGGGAATACTCTCCTGATTTGTTCCTAATCTTCTGGAAACCGCCTTGTTCCCAAGAACAAATCTCCCTGTAGGATCCAGAATGAAAAATTCATCCGCAGTGGAATTACCAAACATTTTAATAAAATCAAGACGGTTTTCAAAACTCTTCTCCCGGGAGAGATCAGTGAGCATGGCAACGAAGAATCCTTCTTCAGGAGAAAAGCAGAACACCCTGAGGTGAATACCAAAGTGTGGAGAAAAAAACTCTTTTTCAACAGGATCACCGGTAAGAGCCACATTGGCAAATACTTCAATGTCATCTTTAACAGAGGAAAGGGAGAAAAGACCGGATATTCTCCTGCCGATAACCCGATCTCTTGCAGTGGCTGTAATATCGGAGAAAGCATGATTCACATCAAGAACGGTATAATCTTCCGGTTCACCATTCCCGTCTACAACCACCTCGCCATATATATAACCGCAGGGTAACGCACCCAGTACCTGACGAAATCTTTGCTTGCATACACTGAGTTCGTTTATCATAAACCTCCTGATTTGTATTCATAAATATACAAACGATACGCCTGACAGGTAACAGACACTTGACAGCATGGTTATTCAGATTGTACAGTAGCCTCTTATAATCAAGCAGGGCATCCTACAATATGCCGGTCTTTATTGTTGAGAATACTTCCAGGGAGGTTCAATTGGACAAGCAGATAGCTCAGATTGAAAAGGGTGAAGACGTAGTAAGAGTTGCCCTTACAGAATTTCGCAAACGTCAGTATATTGAGGTTCGCACTTACTATATGGCCGATGATGGTGAGTGGAAACCCACACGAAAAGGCATTACTCTTAATCCCGACCTGATGAAAGAAGTGCACCAGGCTCTGGGAAAAGCTCTTGAGGAAATTGAAAACGCAGAAGGTACAGATA
>JAUVJW010000074.1 GCA_030596465.1 Candidatus Fermentibacteraceae bacterium
AAAAACACGATTTTTTAGTTTGGGAAAATACACTGACAATCAGACTACAAATCTAACAACATTCAGGTAAACACGAAAGGGACTTAGTAGTTCCAAAAAAATATGCTTATCTCTGAAAATCAATAAACCGACAGCTATTGACGATTTTGTTTTTCTCTGTATACTTTACTTACCCGTAAGTAAGAAGCAGGGAGAACGAACAATGCAGAAAAAAACAGACAACAGAGAACGGCTGCTGTGTGCAGGTCTGGTGCTACTCACAAAAAAACCATCTGATAAAATTTCTATGGATGAAATTGCCGCTAAAGCCGGTGTAACAAAACCCATGGTTTACTATTACTTCGGCAGCAAAGTCGGTTATTACGATAATCTTGTACAACACATAGAAGATGCTCTGCAGAAAATTCTCACAGACTGCATTGAGCCGGAAACCTCTTTCCGTGAGGTTCTTGTCAAGATTATCAAGGGAAGAATCAGACTGATAATACAACATCCTGAACTTTCCAACGCGATCAGGATTATGGCAACCAGCAAGACCATTGGAGGAGCTGAATCCCGTTCAAGAATTGTAGCGATGTTCAACAGACTTCAACCAGTATTTGATGCCGCTATAAGCACGGGAGAAATCAGAGAAGACGCCGATCTGTACCTGATAATGGCCATGACAAATTCACTGCTGGATGGCGCACTGCGAATACATGGAAAAAAATTCTTCAACACCGTAAATCCCGTCTACTTTGCCGAGAGGCTGGTCCGCCTGGTATTTGACGGTATAGGAATGGGAAAGAGGTATACAAAATGAGAAGAACAACGATCATTATTATCCCTGCTCTGCTTCTATCAATCCAGTCATCTGCATTCACTCTGGACGAGGCAATAAATACCGCAATGGAACAGCGTGGAGATGTGGCCGCGGCAGAAAATGAAATAGAAAGCGCCAGATGGAGCAGAAACGCCGCACATACCTGGTATCTGCCTCAGGTGGATTTTTCTCTCTCTTATCAAAAAAGTCACGATATTCAGGAGATGACTATTCCAGGTATGGGATCTATTCCCATGGGTTCTGAATGGTCTTCCATCTACGGCATTACTGCAAGTCTGCCCATTGTACTCCAGGGACCCGCCGGAGCCTCAATATCCTCCAGAGTACTTAGTCTCTCAGAAATTTCCCTGCTGGAAACGGAGCAGGATGCTGTCTCTGACGTTATCGTCTCCTTTTACGGCGTTCTTATGGCAGAGATGATGTCCGATGTTACAACGGAGGCAATGAACATAGCACGGGAAGGATTTCTTCTTGCAGGGCAGAGATTCGATGCAGGTACAATCAGCAGATTTGAGTTGCTTCAAAGCCAGGTTGCCTATGAAAACCGCAGACCAGATTCCATTGCCGCCGTAGCAGGAGTCGAAAACTCCAGAGCTGCCTTTGCGGTGAGCCTTGGATTTGATCAGAATCATCCCGCCGCGGTTGAGGGAGAACTTACAGATGCTTTCCCCGTAGCCCTGCCGGAAACCCTTGAAGAAGCTCAGCTCATCATGGAACAGAACAGTACCACTCTTGCCACGACAAAAGAGATGAGAGAACTTGGTGATGCACAGGTTGACCTTTCCGCTGCAAACTTTGCCCCTCAACTTGTTTTCCAGACCAGCTACGGATTTCAGGCCGGTGTAGACGACATTGGAAATATCAACAGTGACGACTATTCAAGAAGCTGGAGTACTTCCGCAGTACTGCAGATCCCTGTTTTTCATGGAATAAATGATTTCAGCGGCTATCGATCCGCAAGAGCCGAGAGGCTGGCTTCCTATTCCAGGGCAGATGACATGGAAAATTACGCTTCATTACAACTTACGGCCACCTGGAACTCACTTCATCAGGCCAGAGAAACCGTTCAGGCCGCAGAATCCACTGTGCAACAGGCTGTTGAGGGCTCTGAAATAGCAAGAGTTTCGTATGAAGCGGGCATTATTACAAGACTTGATATGGATGGAGCATTCCTGGCTCTTACACAGGCCCGCACCAACTACGCGTCTGCTCTCTACTCTCTGAAAACAGCGGAGGCTGGTCTTGCCAGATCTCTGGGGATATTAAGCATCAATTCTGAGGAGATAAATTAATGAAGAAACTTGCTGTACTAATTTCCCTGCTGGTTCTCCTTACGGTTGCGTGCGGATCCGGGAAAGAAGAAACCGAAAGAATCGTCAGGGTCAGAGTTCAAGTTATGGAACCCTCCTCAATCTCCTCTGAAGTTTATGCCAACACCTGACTTGAGGGTGCTCACGAAGCTCTGATCTTTGCCTCCATTCCTGGAACTGTTGAAGAAGTTCTTGTAGCTGAAGGTGATGAAATAGAGGCCGGGGCACAGCTTGTAAAGATGGATACAGATCAGCAGGTCAATGCTGGAACATCCGCGGCTCTGGCTTCCGTAAGCGCGGCAAGGGCAAATGCAGAAAACGCAAGATCAAATTACGCCAGAATGCAGACCCTGTTTGAGGCGGGAGCACTAAGCGCACAGGAGCTGGATGGAATTGGTGTTGCTCTTGAAGCGGCAGAGGCTCAACTTAATCAGGCTTATGCAGGATACACCCAGGCAAGAACCACAAGAGACAACGCATGGATAGTTGCTCCTTTCTCTGGAAGAGTGGGACGAGTTTGGGCCCGGGTGGGAAATATGAGTGCTTCAACCCCTCTCCTGTCCATCTCGGGCAGTGACGGAGTGGTTGCAAGGGTTCTGCTGCCCGAGTCTGATATTTTCAGCCTTGAAGTGGGACAGGCAGCATATGTTACTGTTTCCGCAATCAATCAGCAATCAATACCGGGTGTGGTAACGGCAGTTTCCCCCACTGTTGACCCTGTAAGCGGGCAAGTTGCTGCTGAAGTTCACTTTGACGACCCTGACAATCAACTGCGTCCGGGTTTGTCCGGTCGCGTATCTATCATTACTGAATCCATCACGGAAACAATTGTTCTTCCCGTGAGTGTCCTCAGGCGAACAAGAAACGGTTACCAGGTTGCTGTTGTTGTAAACGGCAGAGCGGACTTGAGAGACATTACAACCGGGCTGATAAGCCGTGGAGATGTACAGATAACTTCCGGTGTCGAGTTTGGAGACATGATTATTGTTCTTGGACAGAACAGTGTAATTCAGGACGGACCTGTTGAGGTGGTGAACTGATGAGTCTCTCCAGTTTATCTGTAAGAAGAAGAATTACATTCATGATGGTCTTCATTTTTATCATTGGTGTGGGCTTCTTTGGCCTTTCCAACCTGGGAATTGATCTCTTTCCAAAACTTGAATTCCCCATGGTTATTGTTGCAAGCACCATGCAGGGAGCAGGCCCGGAGGAAATGGAAAACCTTGTTACAAAATATCTGGAAGAAGCCGTCTCAAGGGTTGAAAACGTAAAAGAAGTAAGTTCCATTTCTTCAAATGGTTCCAGTGTGATCATGGCCGAGTTTCAATGGGGACACAGCCTGGAAACCGCTGAAACCGATATCAGGAGGCAGCTTGATCTTTACGGAAGTGCCCTCCCGGAGGATTGTTCCGACCCAATGGTCCTTGCAATGGATCCTGCTATGCAACCCATTCTGTTCATCGGGTTTTCCAGCCCTGTTCTTGATGACTTTGCTCTGCGCAAACTCATTGAAGATGAAATTGAGCCCAGACTGGCCCGTCAGGAGGGCGTAGGGTCGGTAAATGTCGCCGGAGGTCTCATCAGGGAAATACAGATAATAGTTGATCCTGCAAAACTGGAAAGCAGCGGACTCAGCATAAGTCAAGTGGTGGGAGCACTTGCTCTGGTAAGAAATGACAAACCCGCTGGCAGCCTTGATTCCGGTGGCGAGCGGATTAACATAAGAGTTGAAGCCAGTGTTACCTCGCTTTCAGATCTGGAGCAACTTGTTGTTGGCAACGGCAGGAATGGTCCGGTTCTGCTCCGCGATATTGCCGAAGTTGTAGACGGGGAAGCGGAAGTTTACGAACTTGTCAGAATGAATCAGACCCCTTCTCTTTTCGTCTATGTTCAGCGCCGAAGTGATGCAAACACCGTAAATGTCTGTAAAACTGTTCAGAATGAGCTTAACAAAATCGCAGAGGAGTACGAAGGACAGGTTGTCCCTTATGTGATGTATGACCAGTCGACATTCATCACGCAATCAATTGGCAACCTGGCAACAACAGCAGTGACAGCTACAATTCTTGCATTCCTTGTTCTTCTTTTCTTCCTTCGCTCTCCCAGAGGCGCTGCAATAGCCGGCTCAGCTATCCCAATTTCTATTGTGGTCACCTTTGCTGTAATGCACTTCTTTGATGTAGATCTGAACATGATCTCTCTTGCGGGGCTGGCTCTTGCGGTGGGAATGCTTGTGGACAACTCTATCGTTGTGCTGGAAAACATATACAGACACAGAGGGCTGAAGGATTCCGCCGTTGATTCAGCAGTAAGTGGATCACAGGAGGTTGGAATGGCTATTACGGCTTCCACTCTGACTACTCTTGCGGTTTTCGTACCTATTCTGTTCGTTCCCGGTCTGGCTGGCCAGATGTTCAAGGAAATGGTTCTAACCATCGTATTCAGTCTTGTTGTCTCACTTTTTGTTGCTTTGAGCCTTGTGCCTCTTCTAAGCTCATTTGCGAATAAACTACTGCCGCAGCACAAAAATGGCTCACTGGGAGAGAAGATCAAAACATGGTTTGAAAGTACGGAGGAAAAGTACAAAAAAATTATAACCCGGATGGTGAAAAAAAGGAAATTAACACTGATTGTTGCTGCAATCCTTTTCTTTGCCAGCCTTGCTCTTATTCCGGTTATAGATACTGAATTCCTCCCGGCAAACGATGACGGAATGATTCAGCTGGATCTTGAGACCGCAGTAGGAACTGATCTGGAAACAACAAGTGCTATGGCCGCCGTTCTTGAGGACAGTATTGCGACTATTTTTGATGAAGGTGATCTAATTACTATGTACTCACAAGTAGGAACTGCCGGAGGCATGGATGCTGTTTTCGGAGGCGATAAGGGAAGTTATTCTATTGAGATGATCCTCAGGCTTGTTCCTGTTACCGAAAGAAGTATTGGACAAGAGGAGTATGAAGAGCGTATACGGGCACTTCTGGACGATGCGGCAGGAATCGAATATGACATCTCCGGTCGCAACTTTTTAGGAGGAAGCGCCATAGAGGTGAAAGTATTTGGAGATGATCTTGATATTCTTTCTGCGGAAAGTGAAAAAATGCGGGAAGCTATCTCGGAAATTGAGGGAGTTCGCGAACCAAAAACATCCATGGAGAACATGATTCCCGAGCTAACCTTCAGGCAGGATTACACAATGCTGGCACTGCAGGGAATGCATCCCGCCAATGTTGCGGGAGAACTTAGTAATGCTTTCGGCAATTCTCCGGCTACTATTTTCAGAGAGGGCGGAGATGAATTCAATGTTGTCGTGGAATATCCGGAGCACATCAGGGATTCCAGAGAAGAATTGAATTATTTATCTGTGTTCGGATCTCCTGCCGCAAATTTTGGCTTCTTTGAAGAAAGACTTATTTCAACAAGTATTCGACGTACAAATCAGCAGAGATGTGTCACAATAACCTGCGATGTAACAGGCAGAAGTCTCGACGATGTGGCAGCGGATGTGCAGAAAGTTGTGGAAGAAAACAACAATCAGAACCTCAGAATTGAATTCGGCGGGGAAATGAAGGATCAGAAGGAAACCTTCCTCTACCTCGGAATTGCAATTCTCGTCGCCGCACTGCTGGTGTACATGGTCATGGCCAGTCAGTTTGAATCGCTACTTGAGCCCTTTATCATAATTTTCACCGTTCCAATGGCAATAATCGGTGTACTTGTTGGTCTTTTCATCACCGGAACACCTCTCTCCGTTATGTCTCTGATAGGCGTTCTCATGCTGGGTGGGATTGTAGTCAACAACGGCATCGTTATGGTTGACTATGCAAATCAGGTTCTCCGCAAAAAAAGATCCGGACTTGAAAATGCAATAGTTGAAGCTGCCACCACAAGACTCAGACCAATCCTCATGACAGCCCTTACAACCATGCTTGCCATGACACCCCTTGCTCTAGGCATTGGGGAGGGCGCGGAAACATGGGCTCCAATGGCAACAACAGTAATCTTTGGGCTTGCAGCCGCAACCGCTCTGACCCTTGTAGTGGAGCCGTGTATCTATGTTGTTCTGGGCAAAAGAATTGCGAAGAAAGTGTCTCCTGGCGGTTCAGAGTAAATAGTACTAATTGTTTCTATGCCCCTGCTACTTCTAGCGGGGGCTTCCTTCTACCCCATCTCGTTGATACATTATGGAGGGAGGAAAGTTCAGCATGCAGAACCCTTTCGAAAAATTCGCCCGGGAATATGATAATACAGCTATCGGTATTTATAGTCATAATCTGAAGTTTCTGGACAGCAACCTTTCTTTCGATAAATTTTTCAATTCTTGCAGAGACTATTCTCTCTCCGATCTTCTTGCGCAGATGCCAAGCGGTGAAGACTTCCTCTCGCAGATGATGATGTATGTGGAGATGGAAAACGGCATTGGCTCCTGTAACCTGGCGTACATCTCCGATGGTAACCGCAGAGAGTTCAAGGTAAAACTGATTGCCAGCGGCGAAGGAGAAAATAAAAAATACATCTGCTCTTTTACCGATGTAACAGAATTCCTGTTTTTTCAGAAGGTTCTGATGCATCGCTCCGACAACATGGAAAGTCTGGATAGAAATTCCCCCGTTGGTGTGTTCAAATCCGCTGTTGCCGGCAGTGTTCTTTATGTAAATGCCGGTCTGGTTTCCATGCTGGGATACAACAACGAATACGAACTCTACAATGTAAAACTCACCGATGTGTGGGCAACTCTTTCCGACAGGGAAAAGCTTCTTGCTCTTCTTGCTAAAGACAAAGCTGTGAATGGGTTCGAAACAAGGTGGCGTCGAAGAAAAGGTTCCCTTTTCTGGGTTTCTCTTACCGCGACCTGTCAGCGAGACAAAAACGGGAAAATAGTTTACTTCGAGGTTGTAGCAATTGACATCGACCAGAAGAAAAGAACCGAAGAAGAGCTCAAAAGATTTCAGAACAGGCTTCACAGCATGATTGAGTCAAAAACCGCAGAGTTAAAAAGAGCCAATGATCTTCTGCTGAAAGAAGTAGCGATAAGACAAAGGGCTGAATCAATCTATGCGGTACTTCACTCCATTGCGGAGGAAACCGTAAGAACCAATTCTCTGAAGGCTCTTCTAAAATTTATTCATAACCAGCTGTCCCGGATTATCCATACGCCAAACTTGTATTTTGCTTTCTACCATCAGGCAACAGACTCATACACATTTCCTTACTCCGTTGATATTGAAGACAGCGTTGAGGCTTTTACTAATTCAGAATCCATGAAAGGCAGCCTCACTGACTATGTAAGAACAACCGGCCAACCTCTCCTTGTCGATGAGAATTCTTATAATAAAATGATAGCTGAAAAACGGATTATTCCCATTGGAACTTCCAGTGAACAGTGGATGGGTGTCCCCCTCAGAGGACCTGGTGGGACATGGGGCGTTCTGGCTGTTCAGAGCTATACCATGAAGAGTATTTTTTCCAACACCGACCTTGTTCTTCTTTCAGGTCTCGCCGAAAGCATTTCCATGGCCATAGACAGGTATCGCACAGAACAAAATCGCAAGAGAATTGAATCTCTTTACAACACAGTTGTTGAAAACCTTCATCAGGGGGTTCTCATGTGCGACCCGACAGATAAAATCCTCTTTGCCAATGAGGCTTTCTGCAACATTGCGGGAATTCCCGCAGACCAGTTGAAAGGCATGAATATTGGATCTCTCATCTCACCCAGAGATACAGGCCGAACAACCAGCGTCAGGGAAATGCGCAGCATGGGGGAACGAAGTTCCTACCAGCTCACCCTGATAAGACCGGATGGGAGGAAAATACCAGTTACTGTCAGCGGCATCCCCAGATTTGAGGAGGGAGACAGTTTCCAGGGAACGATTGGTCTTTTCGAGGTGATCGAAGAGGGAGAA
>JAUVJW010000105.1 GCA_030596465.1 Candidatus Fermentibacteraceae bacterium
AGCAAGAAATAGTGCTGTCACTGAAACCTCCTGGTAATACCGAATCTGTGCTCAACGGCGTTCTCATGCAGCACAGCTCCATAACCAAAATCCCATCTGCCTGGAGAGAATCTTACGCCGGCATTCATATTGTCACCATCTGTACCTGAGTAAAGCCGTAATGCTCTTGTAATTTTCAGCTCACATCCAACCTGCCAGTTATCATCGCTAAAACTTGTGTGTGCTGTCAGATTTTTATTAAATACATGACTGAACCCTGTGGTAAGTCTGCGATTCTCTATGATATCAGTGTATGTCATTCCCAATGCAAATGAGGGGAAAAGGGAAAACTGAAACCCGGCATCCAGATCATACAAGTTGTCACCGGTGCTGTCGGCGTACTGGTACCGAACTGACACACCAGTTGTTATACTGGGTCCGAACAGACCCTCCATAAACCCTATTGGATCTCCGGCAATCACATAACTGCCGGAGAGCTGGGCAATACCTTTGCGGCAGTCATTGTTCCATCCTGCACCTGCGCCAAGATGAAATCCCGATCTTCCAAGAGGCTTGACCGCTGCCACATATCCGGATGGTTCATCATCGGTAATACCCACCATTACGGCTAACTCAAAAAACTCAAGCCTGCCCATCCCGGCAGGTGCAGCCATACAGGAAACAGGATCGTTGCTCCAGGCAACCGGAAAAACACCAACCCCTGTTTGCACAGGATCGTTAAAATCCCAGATGCCAATCAGCGCTGAAAGAACAAAAACAGTTATCAGTATGCTCCCCTTCCTTTGAGAACGGTAATAACCGTCCTTGCGAGAATCGCCATATCAAGCATGACAGACTGGTTTCTCATGTAGTAAAAATCGTACTCCAGATTTTCATGCAGTGGAAGATCCTTTCTGCCCATGATCTGCCACAAACCTGTAATTCCCGGTTTCACATCAAGCCGTCTTCGCTGCCAGGCATTGTAATCACGAACGATAAAATCCATCTCCGGTCTTGGACCAACCATGCTCATTTGTCCCTTGAGAACATTGAACAACTGGGGCAATTCATCAAGGCTTGTTTTTCTAAGCAATTTGCCTATACCTGTAACTCTGGGGTCATTTCCAGCCACTGGAGCAACTTCATACTTCTCCGCCTCCGGCTTCATTGTTCTGAATTTGTACAGAGTAAATTCCCTGCCGTATCTTCCAACCCGAGTTTGGCTGAAAATGGGAGAACCCTTGCCGGTAAGAGCTAAAATAACCCAGACCGCAGCCATAAGTGGTGAGAAAACAACAATCATCACAGGAGATATGAATAAATCCATAAGCCTCTTTGTCAGATTGCTGAAATTTCCTTTTCTAGAAGACCCGATTTCAACCACCGGCATTCTGGAAATACTACTGAGATCACTGACTCCCGCCACAATTTCAAAAAGATCTGTCACGAGCATGAAAACAATATCTTCCTTCTGAACAGAGTTAACGATTTTCAGCATGTCCGTCCGGTTCATAGAGCCGCTTGCAAAGAAAACCTCATCTATGGAAAGGCTCTCAACCAACCGGGGCAGATCGCGCGGCTCTCCAATAACTTTTACACCACAAATGTATTCGACAGTTCCGTACCGTTCCACAAGAACGCCTTTTATCCTGTGTCTGGGTTCCGGTAATTTTTGCAGTGAAGTAATCACCCTTTCCGCGAACTCTCCTGAACCAATAACAATAGTAGCGGGAGATTCCTTGATTGGAGCGACCTTTCCCGCAAGTGAGCTGAATCTGCTCCTGAAGAAAATATTCACAGGCTGCGATATCACAAGAAATATCAGAAGCATAATTCTTGAATAATCCATCTTAACCAGGTAACTTGCTGCCATAATGGACACAGCCAGATAGAAAACAGCACGAATCCGCCTTGCAAGATCAGGAAATGCACCATGCTGAGAAGAATGAACATACATTCCTGTTGACCACCACGAGGCTATCCACAACACAGAAAGAACAGGAATGGTAGCGAGATAGGTGTAAATTGTGTGGGCAAAGCCCGGGAGAAATCCCGATAGCCAGCAGGTTCTTATGTACCAGGTCGCCAGAAGCGCAAGAGGAACAGTGATCAGGTCGGCCGCAATTAAAAACAGTATGAAAATCCGTTGTTGTCGTCGAATGGGGGCAAACACTATCTGGCTCCTCCAATCAAACCCTGCATGGCGCCTGTAATAAGAGCCATGCCCCTCCACAGTGCAAAAAACGGAACCATTAACAAAGTGGAAGGATCAGTATAAACCGCTGTAAGCAGAAGGGGGATAGACAAAATCAGGAAGAACAACAGCATACAGATGGTTACGATTGGAAAATACGGTATCAGAAACAGTGATAACACAACCGGAATGGACATCAACATCTGCAGTTTCAGAGTCTGGGGAGTGTAACCATCATTCACAGCTCGAGCCGGGAATTTTCTTACCAGCATTATCCTCCATTTTCCACGACGGCATTTCATTCTAAAATAAGCGGCCCAGCTTTTCCTGTGAATATGAGCCACCCTTGCATCAGGAACAAATCCGATATGACCTCCAGCTCCGGTGAGTCTCCATGATAAATCCACATCCTCATGCTCCGGAAGAGGGAAGCTCTCATCAAAACCGTCAAGTTTCTCCAGCCAGTCTCTGCGGAACCCTGCGGAATAAGTATCGGCAAGATAGATTTTCCCGGCCCGCTTCATCAACCGGTATCTTTCTTCAAACTCCACCTGTGCCAGCCTCTGTATCAACCTGCTTCCACCGGAAGAATATACCCCTTTCACCGCCTGATACTCGTCCTTCAATTTATCTACCATTCGCTGTGCCCAGACTGTTTCAGGAACACAGTCCGAATCTGTAAACAAAATAAATGGCGTATCGGCAACTCGCCAGCCCCGGTTTCTGGCAGAAGCCGGACCGGCCTGCTGTCCATTAACGCACACATCCACCAGTTCTGTTATCTCCGGAGGAGGCTTTTCCATACCGTCTATGCTCAAGACGATAGTCATACGGGACCTGGCAGTCTGTGCGTTCAGAGCCTTCAGCGTAGGAAGAACACCGCTCCAGTAACCTCGAAAAGGAATAATTACTGCGACTTCAGCCATTTTCCCGCCTGAATATGTATTTCCGGAATGTCCGGAATGCCAGCAGAGTTCTGTGTCTTTCACCCTTATCAAAAAGACTGCGCCACGCCTTTTTCAGAATATACCCAGGTCTCAGGTAAAATTTCCTCCTGGCATGATTGCAAAATTCAACCAGCTCGTCCGGGGTCATATCGGGCGTCTTTACAACGCAGGCATGAGTACCATCTTCCTTCAACCAGTCTCTCCAGCTTGATGTAACCAGCAACCCCGCTTTCTGAACATCAGTGTAGGCATCGGTTCCAGGATATACCATGAGAGGGTAAAACTGAGCTGTGTCCGGATTAAGGTTCAATGCAAAATCCAGAGTCCGGCCGGCAGTATCCCGGGTCTCTCCCGGAATCCCGAAAAGGAAACATCCGTGGACAAGAATACCAGCCTTCCGGGCACTCTCCATGAACCTCACCATCTGCTCTGTCTTCAGCCCTTTCCGCATGGATTCCAGAATCTCGTCACATCCGCTCTCGAAACCGACACAAACTGACCGCAGACCAGCGGCATGGCATTGACGGAGAGTTTCATAGTCAGCCGCAGCCCTCATGTTGCATGTCCAGGAAATAGTAACTCCCGTTTTAACAATTTCTGCGGAGAGCAATCGCAGTCTTTCCATATCAGCGGCAATAGTGTCATCTTCAAAAAAGACCGCCTGCACCTCCGGCATATTATCCTGCACCCATTTCATCTCCGCAACAACATTCTGAACCGAACGGCTTCTGTAATGGCGACCTGTCAGTGTCTGGGGAAAAACGCAGAAGCTGCACTGATTCGGACAGCCTCTTCCGCCCATTATCATTACCTGCGGGTGGAGAGCATTTGGATTGTTGTACCTGATCACCGGAAGATGCGCAGCATAAACAGAACTGACAAACGGAAGAGAATCAAGATCTGTGAGATATCCCCGGGGAGGTGTAACCGAAACGCCGGCTCCGTCCTTCAAACGAATTGCGGTCCCGGGTACACCATCAGGGGAAAAACCATTTTCAAGAGCCTTTACAACCGCAAGCAGAGGTTTCTCATATTCTCCCAGAATTGCCCCGTGAAACTTCCTGCCAAGCAGAACGGTCTCTTCAGGAAGCGCGGAAGGGTGAGTACCAAGGATAAACACATCTGTCTCGTTTTCTGCCAGCAAGTCTGCCACTTGAACATCGTTAATGATAGATGGTGTAGATGTATCAATCACTATCAGATCAGGAGAGAATTTTTTGATCTCAGCAAGAGTTTCGGCCATATCAAGATCCATTGCGGGTGAATCAATGAATTGAACGGTATGTCCTGCCTGCTCAAGCGCTCCTACAGCATA
The DNA here is from genome assembly GCA_030596465.1 of Candidatus Fermentibacteraceae bacterium. Lineage (GTDB taxonomy): Bacteria > Fermentibacterota > Fermentibacteria > Fermentibacterales > JCC-6 > Sabulitectum. The sequence continues at coordinate 4,436 of JAUVJW010000105.1, forward strand.
AGAGAGCCAGATGGGATAGTAGAGTGTTCCGCTTCTTGTCACTGCGGGACTTCGCTGTCCACGGCTGAAAAGTGGAATGAAAGGTGGGTTAAGAGCTGTTATTTTCATCTTTGAAGCATCTCCTCAAGGGCATGAATAACCCTTTCAATGTCGATTGAGATCATGCAGTCTTCGTTTCCGGTGCAGCCGGGAAAAATACTGTTTGCGTAACAGGGTGAACATGACACCGTTCCGCAAACAGGAACAATGCTGCCATGCTCATAGAGAGCATTAGGGTCTGTTGGACCAAAAAGAACAAGTGCCGGGGTATCCCCCGCCACAGCAAGATGAGCAGGACCGCTGTCGTTTCCCGCAAACAATACTGCCATGGAAATCAGGGCCGCGGTTTCGCCCCAGGATAGCTTTCCTGCCAGATTGACACCGGACACTGAAGATATCTCCTCCCTGTCCTGCTCCCCTCCAACCAGGAACACCTGATGACCCCGCTCCTGAAGGTGGAGAGATACTTCCGCCCATCGGGACATGGGCCACCTTTTCTGAGGAACAAAATCACGCACATTCCTGGCACCCCCCGGAGCAAGTACCACATAAGGCTCACCTCCGGTATATCGTCTGGAACCCTCAAGTTCCAACGGCGTTACGGGAAACAGGGGTTTCAGTGAGGAAAACTGAACTCCGGCGATTCTGCAATAATCCCTGGCAGCCGGTTTGAGTATGCCAAAGCCGATTTCCCGATCACCTCCGCTGATCACCTTCTGTCCGGCAAGAAATCTCAGCCACCGAAAAGCACCTGCAGAAGACCCAAGATGAATTACTTTGTCAAAGCCTCTCTGCCTGTTCAGCAGGGACCACCAAAACAGTTTAATAACAGAGCACGGCGCCGGAGATTGAACAATATCCATAATTCCCGGTAAACGCTTCCAAACCGGAAGCGAAGAAGGTCCTGAAAGAACTGTAACTTCATCTCCCCGGGCAATAAGACCGGCCACAGCAGATGTGGCAAGCAGTGAATCTCCAAAAGCATGCGTTTTCACTACAAGAGTTTTCATGGGTGTGTTTTCCCGGCTGTAAACCTTGATACAGAATACTTCACAGCTGTGAGCGATGCTATCATAAGAGGAATATCAAGAGCTACCCTGTGGGGTGTACCTGACGCGGTGAGCAGATGCATAAGCACATATCCGACTATCACACCGGACATAAAAACGCCGGACCACCCCCGGCGCAACAGTATAAGAACACCGCTAAAAAAGAAAATTCCAACCCAGAAAAAAGAGACCAGCCCCGCGAGAGTGTGTACCGGTGAAAATTGATTTAACGGAAATGGTTTAAAAAACTCAGCAAATCTGCATGCTGAAAGATGTAGAAAAACGCCGGGATTCGATCTGATAAACCTGCTCTGGCGTGAATACAGAATACTGTCTCTCTCAAATTCTGATTCTGTAGTAAACTCAGGAAATTCAGCAAACTCGGCACTATTCAACCTGGACAACCATGTATCACGTACCGGCCCGTAGAGAAGTGTCGCACCTGGTTGTTCATCAAGAAAGGCATCAGTAAAAATCCGTCCATTAAATTCCCACATCTGAACTCCACCCTGAAGTGGCAGAAGCTGATAGTGACCCATTGTTTTTTTGTTTCTGAGTACCCACGGCGTTAAAACAACTCCAAAACAAACAAACATCAAAAGCAGGGCGGGAATCACCCTTCTCGAGAATTTCCATGATAAGAGAATCGCAACGGCAAGCCACAAGATCATGGGAAGAGCAGCCGGTCGGACAAGGAAAGCTACTCCCCACAGAAGGCCGGCCCAAACCCCCCTGGATATATCAGGTTTCTCTAGAAAGCGAACAGAGAGCAGCAACCCGGCTATGAACAGCAACGAGAAAAGAGCCTGAGTTACGGGGATTGCCTGGTAGTATAGTTCAAATGGATCAAGCGCCATAAAGATACCGGCTGCGATATACCACCGTCCGGAGAGGAATCGGGATGCAAGACGCAAACCAAGCAAAACAGTGAGTACCCCCAGAGCAAGCTGAGCACCAACCACCGCCAGAATATTGCCGGGAGAAGTAATCATAAAAATAAAAGCTTCAAACAGAGCATAGCCGGGTACAAAAAAAGTCGTAGGTTGTTCCGGAAGCAATGCTCCGTAAAACCCTCCTGTCTCCCTGAAAAAAATCAACCTGGCATCTCTTCTCGGATCAGGGTCATGAAACATGGCTCTGGAAAGCATAAACCCTCTGCCGGAAAGAATGTTCTCAGCAATGTTGGCCTGAACCTGCCCTTCACCAATAATGAAGAACCCACTTGCAGCCAGACCGAAAACTGCCAGCCTGACCAGCAGGGCCAATCCTAAAATGTATTTTAGGCTTTTCCTCTGCACCAGTCACCGAACCATTCAGAGGTTATCAGCTCAAGTTCTCCGGTTTGACCGGAGGACCACACATTC
>JAUVJW010000039.1 GCA_030596465.1 Candidatus Fermentibacteraceae bacterium
ACTGTTGACGGGAACTATGGAGATGCACACTCGGTTTACGCTGCCGATGTTAACGGTGATGGCTACATGGATGTCCTCGGGGCAGCCGGTTACGACTGTGAAATTACCTGGTGGGAGAACACCGATGGCTCAGGCACCGTATGGGTTGAACACATTGTCAAGGATAACTTTGATGGTGCAATCTCAGTTTACGCCGCAGATATTGATGACGACGGCGATATGGATGTGCTGGGGGCGGCAGTAAATGCCGATGATATCATCTGGTGGGAGAACACCGATGGCTCCGGCACTGCATGGGTTGAACACCTTGTCAAGGATAACTTCGATGGCGCAATCTCGGTTTACGCTGCCGATATTGACGGTGACGGAAACATGGATGCGCTGGGGGCAGCTATTTACGCCGATGACATCACCTGGTGGGATCTTTGGAGTCATGTGGAGGAAGGCTATCTGGAATCGTCAATACTGGATGCCGGTGATGTCGCTACATGGGATTTATTCTCCTCCAGCTCTGAGAAGCCCGCAGGCACATCTGTAGGCTTTCAGTGCAGGAGTTCTTCCGATGCTGTGAACATGGGAACATGGTCCGATACCTTATTCTCTTCCAGCGCCGGGCTCTCAGGCGTTCTTGATGATTTCACACGGTATCTTCAATACAGGGTAATACTTGAAACCTCCGACTCTTTGAATACTCCGGTATTGAATGATCTGCTTTTCACCTATACTGTGTTTGTAAGTATTGAGGAAAACACTTCAGGTGATATCACATCATGGGCGCTTCTTCCGTCTCAGAACCCTTCCTACGGGTATCTTTCAGCTCTGATTGCAGTTCCGGAACCTGGAATGGCGGAGCTTGTGGTGTATGATGTTTCCGGGCGAATCATTGCCGTGTCTTCACAGGAGTTTGCCAGCGGTACACACTCGGTGAATTTTCACGGTCTTTCTGAAGGTGTTTATTTTTGTGTCATGCGGGCCGGAGATTACACTGCAACAGAGCGAGTGGTTGTTCTGAAGTAATTTATAGCCTTTTAATGATTGAACAGCAGAAGGGGCCACGGGTTTTCCCGAGGCCTCTTCCGGAAAATGGATATCCGGTACACAGGTTGTGATGCTCTGCGCAGTTGTTATGCTTGTCGTTGTGCAGAACGGATTTTAAGCGCAGTTCAATTCATATCAGTTAGCATGGTTTTCCTTTCGTGAAACCTCTGTTATCTTATAGTTGTGAAGAACACGGGGTCTTACTGAAGAAAGGAATTACTCAATGAGAAAAACTATGATTACGATGGCTCTGCTTGCCGCAGTTATTACGGCGGCAGATGTTGAGATAGGCACAACCGGTTCTCCCAGAGGATTTCCATTCGGATGTTGAGGTCAAACTGATTTACACCACCAGGTGGTGGTGCTGTCAGGTGAAATTGGAAACGCGATGGATATCAGCTCCATCAGATGGCATAAACACCCATTGACATCTTCAGACGCGGAGGATGAAGGTTTCACCATTTATATGGGGCTTTGCGCATCCGATCAGCTTTCTGCCGGTTCATTTGAAGGTAATTACATAAGCGGAACAAAAACCCTTGTTTACAGCACTGATCTTCTGTTCCTGGATATGGCCGATGAGTGGGCGGAAATTGTTCTGGATGAGTCTTACTGGTACAGCGGTACAGATAATCTGATTATTGAGATACAGTGGGATAATGTTTCCCATGACAACTCTTACTACAATCATGAGTGGCTTGCCGGTGATAATCGCTGTATTTATTCTCAGGCCTTTCCAGACATCCTTTCCTACGGTTTTCTTCCTCACATGATTCTGGTTGGTACACTGCATCTTGATAATTCAACCTTTGCAGGTATCAAGGTTGAACTGGGACAATGAACCCTGCCGGAACAATCTCATTTCTGTGGAATAGAATGAGAAAAAGGAGATGAATATGATTTACGCTCTTTGCTTTTCTGTTCTTTTCGGATACTCCGGCCACTCTGCCGGAGAGATCATGCTTGACCGTTTTCTGGCACATGATGGAATGACATTCTATGAGTTCAGTGAAGAATTTGAAGATTTTCAGAATGAATTGTGGGGAAGGCCTTCCTCAAGGGGCTGGCTTGTGCGAATGTACGACTGGGAAAGTGAAATACCTGCTATGCGCGGAATTTCAAGACTTCTTTCAAGACTGGATCTTACCAGAGATCAGTTTTACTATCTGGACGCACTGACCTATTATGTGCAATTCCAGCTGGAAGCTCTTCGCTCAACTTATGGTGCCGACTACGACAGAATGGATTTCTTTCAGGCGTTCACCGAGGAAATGTATATGGAAACTACGGTCTACTTCGCATTTGAGGAAAGACAATGGTATCAGAGCGAAATGAACGATCTGATGGCCTGGGCTATGGGCGTGGTGAATGACATGCTTTCAACAGAGCAACTGGATGATGCGCGATATATTGTCGAATGGGAAATGCAGGATTGGGATGTCAGGGACTCATGGTCATCCTGGTATGAGCAGTGGCGGAATGATCCCCGCCGGGACTACCACAATCCCGGCAGGAGATCGGGGAATTACTAACCCTTAAGGAATTTCCGCATTTCCAGCATATTCCTTTTCATGTCTCTGTTTGCAACGGCGATGGTGGTGAACGCTTCGTCAATGAACTGGAGTCTGTTGATGAGAATTCTTACCAGGCTGAGAAGTATTTTTGTTGTAATTACCGGTTTAGAGTCAATGAGTTTCAGAAATTTGTCCCATTCGATGCAGTACACTACACTGTCTTCAGTGGCTTTCACTGTTGCTGAGCGTGGAGAACCATCCAGAAAAGACATCTCACCGAAAACATCCCATTCAGAGAATATTGCAAGAGGTACCGAATCTTCGTCCCAGCTGTCACTGGCAGTGGCGGAACCTGCTTTAATAATAAACATAACACGAGATGTATCATCTTTTGTGATTATCTCGGTTCCAGCCAGGAATACCTTTTTCTCACATCGGGAAATGAACTCGGTTCTCTCCACATCGGTGAGGTCGTCAAGAAATTTTCTATGCATATCACCCTCCTTTTAGGTTTAATAGTAATAATAGCATGAAACAGCTCTGAAGAAAAGGATGTACAAATGAGAAAGATAATCCAGCTCTCCTTAATCTCTGCTGTTATTGTTCTCTCCGCCTGTGGAGATGGGACACGCCCATTGGTAGAGCAGGCAGATGTTGCAGTTCTGGATACAATTTACATTACTGCCGTTGATACAATTGGCTCGGAGTTCGGCCAGGGGCCGGATGTTTTTGCTTTTCTGGTCGATGGTGGATGTACGCCGGAAGGGAATATAGCTGTACTGGACGCGCAGAAAACCTGCCTGCAGATATTCAATCCACAAGGAGAGGAAGTGATGCGGATTGGTCACGGTGGTCAGGGTCCCGGCGAGTATCAGATGCCTGTGGGGCTGGCAATCCTTGGAAACGGATATGTGGTTTGTGATCTGGCCGGTGCAAAGCTGGTGCGTTTTGATTCAGATGGTGCATTAATAGATGAGATCAGTGGTTTCTTTCCAATTCCACCTGTTCAGATATCGGGCACCGAAGGTGATACCTTCCTTGCAGAGCATATTTCCATTGAGATTAATGATGGCGAAGAAACAACAGGGTCAACCGTCTTCGCCGCTTTCCGGGAGACTTCTGTACCGGAATTTGTGTTTGAAAGCTATCCTTTGAACATATCAGGGGGGAGGAGTACCTCTTCGGCATCACTTCACTTCGCAGGTGGACTGAACAGCGAAGTATTCCTGGTGGAGGAATCTGATTCCTTGTTCATGATTGCCGGATTTACAGGAACAGGAGAGGAGATATTCAGGATATCCGAGGAGCGGGAAAGAATACCACTCACAGAAGAGGAACTGGCTGAGGATCAGCTTTCTGTTTCTCTCAATATATCCGAGGAAGGAACTGACCTGGATACAAGAAGACTGCCGAGAACAGATATCTACAGAAGCGTTATAGAGGATGTGGGAGTAGACGGTTTTGGAAGGATATGGGTAAAGATGGGAGATCTGGGTACACCATACTTCAGGATATATTCTCCTGCCGGAAGACAGATTGCTATTGCAATTCCGGACGAAAGTATCAGCGAAAGAGCTGATTATTCGATTTCACCGAATGGTTTGATGGCTTATGACTCGGACCCGTATGACTGGCCCAAGATATACCTGCTTGGAGCGAGCGAATGAAATACAATACTGTGGTATTTGATCTGGACGGAACTCTCATAAATACGATTCCGGATATTGTAACCGTTGTTAATACTGTTATAGGGCAGATTGGAATGACGGAAAAGACAGAAGGTCAGATAAGGACAGGTGTGGGTTTTGGAATTGAACATCTGTTACGAACATTGGGAGTTCCTGAACAATGGAATTCCCCACTTGCTTTTGAGGTGGAAGGTGGATACGCTACGCTGAAAGATTCAAAAGCCTCTCTATATTCCGGGGTGCGGGAGATGCTCGAAGAAATATCCTCATCGGGTATTAAAATGTTCGTTCTCAGCAATAAACCCCAAAGAGGGCTTGAAAAATCGATAACCGAGCATTTGTCTTTTGCAGATTTTCTGGCTGTCAGGGGTTCCAGGGTGGGAACGCCTGCAAAGCCGTTACCGGATGTAATACTGGAAATGCTCAGGGAATTTAATATTTCGCCGGAATCTGTTTTGATGGTCGGAGATGGAGAACCGGATGTGCTTGTATCAAAAGCAGCCGGAGTAGATTGCCTGTCGGTTTTGTGGGGATTCAGAACCAGGGAAGAGCTGGAAGAAGCCGGAGCAGAATTGTTCGCTGAAACTCCAGAAGATGTTGTTGGATTTATACTACAGGCGGAATAATAACTCTTAGATCATTTGGTCTCGAAATCAGCTCAATGTAGTCGGAGTTCGTTATGTGGATAACAATTTCGCCATCAAGCTCAAGAACAAGTGAACTGCCCCGGGCAGGTTCAATTCTTATAACACTTCCCTGAGCCGATGTTGCCCACTTCGCTTTATGCAATGTTCCGTCGAAGATTTTTGTAATGTTTTTGGCAATTGTGAAAAAGCTAACAGGGGAAAGAATTACACTGTCAAGAAGTCCGTCGTCGGATATTGACAAAGGGGAGAGCTGCATGCCGCCACCAGAGTATTTTCCCACACCAGTTGTGAGAGTCAGATAATCTCCTTTGTAAAAGGGTATACCATCGCAGAAGAATGTTGCTCGCCAGTGGGGGGGGAATAGAGCGGAAACCGCCAGAGTCAAGAGGTAATTCAGTCTCCCGAGTGGAAGAAAGCGCCTGGAAATCAGGGCTCTCTCTAAAACTAAAGCATCAAATCCTACACCAGCGGAATTCAGGAAAAATCTGCTTCCACCCGGCCATTTGCAAATACCTGCATCTACAAGTCTGGTGTTTTGGGAAGCGATGGCTTTTATGCATGAGTCGATTGTTGCAGGATTGAAACCAACAGAGCGAATCCAGTCATTCCCGGATCCGGCAGGCAAAAAAGCAAGAAGCGGTTTTTTATCCATGGGAGAAACAGCGGCTGCTGCGTCTGATACTGTTCCGTCTCCACCGAACACTATTATTCCGCCAAAACCCAGATTAACCGCATTTGAAGCAAGCAATCGTGTTTGGGCGGGAGCTTCTGTAAATTTTGCGGTAAAGCTGATTCCCGTTTTTTTTAGCGACAGCTCAGTGGAACTCCACAGTTTTCCCGCTGAACTCCCACCAGCTTTTTTGTTAACAATAACAAGCCAGTTCAAATAATCCTCCGGGTTAAGCTGCATTCATAGGAGCGAGTGGCTTGAAAGTCAATGCAATACACTTGACAAACAGGAGAAATTGTTTAGATTAGAGTACTGTGAAAAAAATAACAATACAACCAGTGGTATACATAACCCGCGTGACAGATGGAGCACGATATGATTTCAGATAGAACAGTAGAGCGCCTGAGCCTTTACAGATGGTTGTTGGAAATGAGAGTGGATCCAGGCACCGTTTATTTATTTTCGCACCAGCTTGCTTCCATGGCCAGCGTCAGTCCGGCACAGCTTAGAAGAGACCTTATGGCTATTGGCTATTCAGGCAGCCCAAGTAAAGGATATCTGGTTAAAGATCTGGCAGGAAGCATAGGAGCTGTTCTGGATGGAAGCGAACCTTCCCGCGTTGCCCTTGTGGGAATGGGAAATCTTGGAAGGGCTATTGTTTCCTTTGTCCGGGGAAGAAAATCCCAACTGCAGATTGTGGCAACATTTGATAAAGACTGCCGGAAAACCGGAAGAGTAATCAGTGGATGCAGGTGTTACAATCAGGATAAAATTGAAGAAGTTGTAGAGAAGGAAAAAATAATTACTGCTGTTATTACGGTTCCCTGCGCAGAGGCTCAGAAGGTTGCGGATCGACTTGTAAATGCAGGTGTAAGGGGAATTCTTAATTACGCCCCTGTTCCCCTCAGGGTGCCTGAATGGGTTTATCTGGAGAACAGGGATGTTACAGCCGCCCTTGAAAAAGTGGCCTACTTCGCAAGACAGGAAGAAGAAAGGAAGTAGATAGATGAGTGCTGAGATAACTGAGGGAATTCTGAAGTTGTTTCCAGATGCCGGAAGAGAGAGGCTGATACCCATTTTACAGGAGGTTCAAAAGTCACAAGGTTTCTTATCGAGGGAATCAGTTGTGCTTATAGGAGATCATCTGAAACTACCGGCCAGTAAGATTTATGGAGTAGCAACTTTTTATAATCAATTCCGGTTTGAGCCCCTTGGGAAATTTCATATTCAGATTTGTCGGGGAACTGCATGCCATGTAAAGGGCTCAGCACCGATTCTGGATTCTCTTGTGAAAGAGCTTGATATTCAACCTGGAAGAACTACGAAAGACGGGCTTTTCAGTCTTGAAGTTGTGGCATGTATAGGGGCATGCGGTCTTGCCCCTGTGATTTCGGTAAATGGTGAATTTCATGCAAGACTTGAGAGCGATCAGATTCCTGAAATAATTGATTCATACAGAAAGAAGGCAGTGTAGTATGAGTGATGGGTTTACATTGTGCTGCAGTGAGTGCTGGCATTCGCCGGAGAAACCCTGCCCGAACGTTATTGAGTGTTTTACATCAGGTCCGCAGTGCCATGAAAACGCTGACTGTACCCGCAGGCGGGTACAGCAGACGATGAAGTTACTAAGGCAGGATGTTTCAGTTCCCGCTATTTTTGTGGGTATGGGAACATGCGGTCTGGGTGCCGGAGCGGGTAAGAGTCTTGCGGTTGTAAAGAGCTGGCTGAACCACATGTCACTGGAGGCTGAAGTTATTGAGGTTGGATGCGTGGGGTTCTGTGCCGTGGAACCGATAATAGATATTCAACTGCCGGGCAGAACACGGGTTTCATTAAAGACTGTTACCGAGGACAAAGTCGCAGACCTTCTGGATTCATTTATACTGAAGAGCGAGATTCCCGATGATCTTGTACTGGCTCAGTACAGATCAAAACAATTAGAGAGCTGGGATCATATTGTATTCATGGACGAGCATCCTTTTTTCGGTGCTCAGACCAGATGGGTTCTGGAAAACTGTGGTATCATCAATCCTGTAAGTATTGAAGAATACATAGCCAGGGACGGGTACAGAGCATTCGCGGAGGCTATCAGCAGGAACACTCCGGAAGATATCTGTGAAAATATCCACCTGAGCGGTCTCAGGGGAAGAGGCGGAGGCGGTTTTCCCACAGGTAGAAAGTGGAAAATAGCTCTTTCCACTCCAGCGGATGCGAAATACATAATCTGCAATGCGGATGAAGGCGATCCCGGGGCATTTATGGACAGAGCGGTAATTGAGGGTGATCCCCACAAGCTCATTGAAGGAATGGCAATTGGAGCTTATGCGATTGGTGCCTCAAAAGCTTATGTGTACATAAGAGCCGAGTATCCTCTCGCGGTGGAAAGACTTGAGATCGCAATCCGCCAGGCCACCAGGTGGGGATTACTGGGGAACAACATTCTGGATAGCGGTTTCGATCTTGAATTTGTGATAAAAATGGGTGCCGGGGCATTTGTATGCGGTGAGGAAACAGCTCTTATTCACAGTATAGAGGGGAAAAGAGGAATGCCTTCACCCAAACCGCCGTATCCTGCCATAAGTGGCCTTTTTGGTAAACCAACAGTGATCAACAATGTGGAGACCTTCGCAAATGTGCCCTCCATAATCTTAAATGGCAGCCAGTGGTTCAGTTCGCTGGGAACGGAGGGAAGTAAGGGAACAAAGGTTTTTGCCCTTTCCGGAAAAATCACCAATACCGGTCTTATTGAAGTGGCAATGGGTACCTCCCTCAGAGATATTCTTTTTGAGATGGGCGGAGGTGTTCCTGATGGGAAGAAGTTTAAAGCGGTTCAGATCGGTGGACCGTCCGGGGGATGTATACCATTACAGCATGTTGACATAAAAATCGATTACGAGTCATTAAAAGCATTTGGTGCAATGATGGGCTCTGGCGGGCTTGTTGTCATGGATGAAGATACATGTATGGTGGATGTCGCTAAATTCTTTATGGATTTCATCCAGCGTGAAAGCTGTGGAAAGTGCATTCCATGCAGAGAAGGCACAAGAAGAATGCTGGAAATACTGGAAGCTATTACAAGGGGCAGACGGGGGGAAACCGGAAGACAGTCTCTGGAGAGGTTTAAAGGCATAGTGAACATGGAGAAACTGGGTGAAGTTATCAAGCAGACAAGTCTCTGTGGTCTTGGGCAGACTGCGCCGAATCCGGTTCTCAGTACTCTCAGATGGTTCAGAGACGAGTACGAGGCTCATATTTTTGACAGAAGGTGTCCTGCGGGTGTCTGCACCGGTCTTCTTGAGTACAGTATTGCAGCGGATCTGTGTAAAGGGTGTACACTCTGTGCGAAGAAATGTCCTGCTGAAGCAATCATGGGTGCTCGGAAAAGCCCTCACTATATCATTCCCGATAAATGTATCGGATGTGGAACCTGCCTGGAAGTGTGTCCCTTCGGCGCTGTAAAGGTTCAGTAGGAGGAAAATATGAAAGTAACAATAAACAACAGAACACTTGAGGCCAGTCCGGGAGAAACCGTACTCTCTGTGGCCTCGAGGGCCGGGATTTCAATACCTACACTCTGTCATATAGAGGGGCTTCCTCCTACAGGTGCCTGTCGTATGTGTGTTGTGGAAGATATGAAAACAGGTAATCTGATTCCTTCCTGCTCTCAGCCTGTATCTGACAGTATGGAGATAAAAACTCATTCGCCAAAGGCTCTTAACGCCAGAAGAACTATTGTTGAACTTCTTCTGGCTAATCATCCGGATGACTGTCTTTACTGCATCAGAAACGGATGTTGTACTCTTCAGGATTATTCGGAAGAACTCGGGATCAGGCAGAGAAGATTCAACGGGGAAAAATCGACCTATGACCTTGATGTTTCCAGCCCTTCTATTGTCCGTGATCCTGACAAATGCATACTGTGCGGAAAGTGCGTTCGCGTTTGTGAGGAAGTTCAGGGTGTAGGTGCAATCGATTTTGTGGGCAGAGGCAGCGCCACCCACATTGGATGTGCTTTTGAAGAGGGCTTGAATGTTTCCAGTTGTGTTTACTGTGGTCAGTGTATCATGGTGTGTCCAACCGGTGCTCTGTCCGAAAAAGATGAAACAGCAAGGGTCGTATCAGCACTTAGAGATCCGGACATTACTGTGGTGGCCCAGCATGCTCCCGCAATCAGCGTTACTATTGCCGAGGACTTTGGTTTCAAACCTGGAACCGATATTGTGGAAAGAATGAACGGAGCCATGAGGAGAATGGGATTTGACTACATTTTCCCTACATCCTTCGGAGCGGATCTTACTGTAATTGAGGAAGCGAATGAGCTTGTGGAGAGAGTTACCTCCGGTGGGCCATTCCCGCTTTTTACCAGTTGTTCTCCAGGCTGGATCAAGTTTATGGAAGAGTTTTACCCGGAGCTTGTGAAAAATGTTTCTTCATGCAAAAGCCCCCAGCAGATGCTTGGAGCTGTGGTGAAGCGTATCTGGAGCAGTGACAGGCAAATCGATCCGAAGAAAGTGTTCCATGTTTCTGTCATGCCCTGTACGGCTAAGAAGTTTGAATGTGACAGGCCCGGTATGCGTGAAGGATCAGTCCGGGATGTTGATGCTGTTCTTACGACCAGAGAATTTGTCAGAATGATAAAAATGTTCGGTATTGATCTCAGGCAGGTGGATGGGGAGGCCGCGGACAATCCCTACGGAGAGCGCAGCTCTGCAGGAAAGATTTTTGGCGCGAGCGGCGGTGTCATGGAGGCCGCGGTAAGAACCGCATACCACATGATAACCGGTAGAGAGCTTCCGGATCTGGATGTTAAGGATGTCAGAGGCTTTGAAGGAATCAAGGAAACTGAGGTAAAGATTGGTGATCTTGTGCTGAAGGCAGCTGTTGTCAGCGGATTGGGTAACGCAAGAAAGCTGATTGACAGCATACTTGCCGGTGAGAAGACATACCATTTTGTGGAGGTTATGACCTGCCCCGTTGTTTTTGATAATTGGTGTAATAAGTTTTGGAGCGAGCAAAGGAGATATTCTAATAACAGAAATATCACCAGACGGTTCTCCTGATTATATTGAGATTCAAAATGTTTCAGGCGGTTCAATAAATGTTAACGGTTGGCTGATCACAGACATGGACGGAACGGATACAGCATTTGTTTCATCTGCAGCAACATTGGCAGATGGTGATATTGCCGTAATAAGATGGA